>DASTFB010000073.1 GCA_035709005.1 Candidatus Methylomirabilota bacterium
AGGTCGAGGGCCTCGGGCGGAAAGTACTTGCGCTCTACTTCTCCCCGGGCGTTCACCGGCGCGTCGCGCGGCAGCAGCGTCCGGAGCTCCTTCACGAGGGCTTGCGCCTTGGGGTGGTGTCCCGTCATCAGGGAATAGGCCTTCACGGCGAACTGGAACCCCGGCGGCGTGCGCTGCACCCACGCCCGGCTCGTGTCGTACGCGGGGAGCGCGTAGTATGTGGCGTTGACCTCGACGGCGTCGAAGAAGCGCGCGTACCAGCGCAGGCGCGCATCCGCCGTCATGTTCGGGGCGGGGTAGAAGCTGCCTTCGGCCAGCAGCGAGGTGTCGAGCCACGAGGCGCAGCCGACCCGGTACGAGGTGGGACCCATCGCGCTTGAGAGTACACGCTCCGGCACGACGAGGAGGAGGGGGACGGTGACGATCTTCCGCGAAGCGATCGACGCGATCATCGGCAGGCGCCGGCCGGGCGGCGAGCGCGAGGTCCGGATGCAGGTCGCCGGGCAGTGGGTCGGGGGCGAGGGCGCTCGGGAGTCGTCCGTCGTGAACCCGGCCACCGAGCAGGTCCTGGCGGTGGTGCGCGACGCCTCGCCCGGGCAGGTCCGGCAGGCGTTCCAGGCGGCCCGTCAGGCGCAGGAGCACTGGCATTTCGAGGTCGGCGAGCAGGACAAAGAGCGCGTCTTCCGCCGCGTCGCCGCCAGCCTGGACGAGGTCCGGGGCCCCCTGGCCTGGGTGATCATCCAGGAGGGCGGCAAGCTCTGGAAGTGGGCCGAGGCCGAGGTCCAGGAGGCGATCGACACCGTCTGGCACTACCACGGCGAGTGCTCGCGGGTGCACGGCCGCTTCGCGCGGTGCCAGATGCCCGACAAGGTGTCGATCACCATGCGCGAGCCCTACGGGGTCATCCTCGGCATCACACCCTGGAACTTTCCGCTGGCCGTGCCGTCCTGGAAGATCTTCGCCGCGCTGGCCGCCGGCAACGCCATCGTCATGAAGGCGGCGGAGCAGACGCCGACCACGCTCTCGATCCTCTGCTACCTCGTCCACCGGGCGATCGCCGACGAGCTCGGGCCGACCCGGGCCCAGCGCCTGGCCGGGGTGCTCCAGGTCTTGCACGGGCGAGGGGAGACCGTCGGCAAGGCGGCCCTGGAGGAAGGCGACTACGACAAGGTGATGTTCACCGGCGGCACGGAAACGGGCGGGCTCGTCGGCGAGATCGCCGGCCGCCGCCGCAAGCCGGTCAGCCTCGAGCTGGGCGGCCACGCCGCCATCGTGCTGCTCGACGATTTCGACCTCGACCGCGCCGTCGCCGAAGCGGTCGTGGCCAACTGCGGCGACTCGGGGCAGCGCTGCGTCTCGCTGCGGGCCGTGTTCGCGCAGGATACGGTGGTCGACGAGTTCCGCCGGCGCTACGTCGAGCGCATCAAGGGCCTGCGGCTGGGCAACCCGGCCGATCCCGCCACCGTGATGGGCCCGCTGGTGAGCGCCCAGCAGCTCGAGCGGGTGGAGAGCGCGGTGGCCCGGGCCCTGGCCGAGGGCGGCGAGCGCGTGCACGGGGGCGCGCCGCTCAGAAAGACGCCGGCGGACGCGCGGGCCGGGATCCAGGCGGCGCCCGAGGTCTGGGAGCGCGGCTTTTTCTTCCCGCCCACCGTCATCGAGGCGCGCGATCCGACGAACCCCGCGATGCAGGACGAGATCTTCGGCCCGGTCCTCTGTCTCAGCGCGTTCAGCGGCCGGCACCGTGAGGAGGCGCTCCTCAACGCCGTGCGGCTCCTGAACGCCTCGCGCTACGGGCTGAGCAATGCCGTGCTGACCAACCGGCTGGACGACGCGATGAAGGTGATGGAGCGCGCGAAGACCGGCATCCTCTACATCGGGCGGGGCACGACGGGCGCCGAGCTCGGCAAGCCCTTCGGCGGCGTGAAGGACTCGGGACACGGCCGGGAGGGCGCGGGCATCGACGAGGTCACCTACCTCAAGCAGGTCTACATCGACCATCACGGCAAGCCGCGCATGGCCCAGGCTGGCGCCGACGAGGCCGTGCAGCGGATGCTCCAGGAGTCCCGCGAGCTCGGCGCGGCCGTCTTCGGAGGGCGGTGAAGCCATGCCGAGGATCGTCGACCTCAGCTTCCCCATCCGGCCGCACTTCCGCTGGAAGGTGGCGCCCGAGCTCGTGGCCGCTCACGCCACGGGCCATCCCCTGCAGAGCACCGTGCTGACGATCAGCTGCCACGCCTACACCCACGTCGACGCCCCGCTGCACTACCTGACCGACGGCCGCGACATGGCGGTCATGCCCGTCGATCAGTGGATGGGCGAGGCGGCCGTGGTCGATCTGACCCATCTGGGCGCCGACGGCGAGGTGACCGGACGGGACCTCGAGCGGCGCGCCGGCCACGTGCGGGCGGGGGACATCGTGCTGCTGCGCACGGACTGGCCGAAGCGGGTGAGCGTCCAGACCGAGGAGTTCTGGAAGGCCGGCCCGTGGACGGGACCGAGCGCCTGCGACTGGCTCGTGGCCCGGCGGGTCAAGGCCGTCGGCTACGACTATCCGCCCGACCACTGCATCCGCGACACGATCGCGGAGCCGCGGCGGCGTCCGGCCCGGGACGAGTACACGACGCACGCCATCTTCTTTCCCGCCGGCATCACGGTGATCGAGTACCTCACGAACCTGGATCAGATCGGCGTTCCCCGCTGCCGGTTCATTGCCTTACCCCTCAGGCTGGAGGGTGCGGATGGCAGCCCGGTGCGGGCCATCGCTGTCGTGGAGTGACGCGGCGCGATCCCTCAGTGGGTGGCGCCGCGGGCGAAAGCCGGGGCGGCGGCGCCGTCGATGACGACGTTCACGCACGCCGGGCGCTCCGAGGCGACCGCGCGGGCCAGAGCTGGACCCAGCTCGGCGGGATGCTCCACGTGCTCGCCGTGGCCGCCCAGCGCTTCTACCACCCGGTCGTAGCGCGTGGGCAGCAGCTCGCACCCGACGGCGCGCTCCGCCCCATAGTGCTGGAGCTGTAGCTGATGCTCGGCGTTCCACCGAGCGTCGTTGCCGACGATCGCCACGATGGGCAGGCGATGGCGCACGGCGGTGTCGAACTCGAGCGCGTGGAAGCCGAAGGTTCCGTCACCGAGCACGGTGAACACCGGCAGGTCCGGCCGGGCCAGGCAGGCCCCCAGGGCCATCGGCACGGCGCTGCCGATCGATCCGGCCGGGCCGTTGATGAGCCGCACCGCCGGCTCCAGCGCGGCCTGACACCACTGGCCGAACTCGCCGCCGTCGGCGACCAGCACGCCGCGCTCGACGAGCGGCTGGAGCGCGGCGCACAGCCGGAGGGGATGCATCGGGCGCGTGGAGGCTCGGGCCAGCGCATCCCACTCGGGCGGCCTGGCCCGTCGCATCTCCTCCACCTCCTTGGCCCAGGCGCTCCGCTGCCATGGGCGGCGGGCCGCGGCCTCGATGAGCTGGCCCACCACCGTCAGTGGCTCCCCCGGAAGCGCGAGGGCGACCCGCTCCGCCGGCGCCGTCGCGCCGAGGTCCACGTGAACGAAGCGACACTGGGCGGCGAAGGCCGGCGGCTGTCCGAAGCGCAGCGTGTAGTCCAGCGCCTTGCCGAGCAGGAGCACGACGTCGGCCTGGCCCAGCGCCGCGCCGGCCGCACGCAGCGCGGGATCGTTGACGCCGCGAGGGCTCTCCATGAGCAGGGCCGGGATCCCGGTGATCTCGGCCAGCCGCATCAAGGCCGTCCAGCGCTCGGAGCGTCCCATTGCGGGGCCGGCCACCATCAGGGGGCGCCGGGCGCCGGCCAGCAGATCGAGCGTCTCGGACACCAGCCGCTCGGCAACGGGCGTGGCGCCGGTGGATCGGGCGGCGACAGGGGCGGCGGCCGTCACCCGCGGTTCCAGCAGGTCGCCGGGCAGACTGACGTGCACGGGGCCCGGAGGCCACGCGCGCGCGAGACTGAGCGCGCGCGCCACGTCGTCGCCGAGCGCCTCCGCCCGCTCGGCGACCCACGCCGCCTTCACGACGGGGCGGGCGGCCCCGACCTGATCCACCTCCTGGAAGGCGCCGCGCCCCAAGAGGCCCCGGGGCGCGTGACCACTGAGCAGCACGACGGGCGACTGCGACATCAGCGCCGTGTAGAGCGCGGACACCGCGTTGAGGTGTCCGGGCCCGGCCGTCACCAGCGCCACGCCAGGTTCCTCGGTCAGCCGGCCCCAGCCGTCGGCCATGTGGACGGCGGCCGCCTCGTGCCGGGTGTGGATCAGCGTGATCCCCCGGCCGACCGTGGCGTCGTAGACGGCGAGGATCTGGTTGCCGGAGAGCGTGAAGACCTGGCGGACGCCGCCGGCGATCAATGCCTCGACGACCAGATCGGCGCCGCGGACGGAGGATCGGCTCACGCGGGCAGCCTAGCGCCAGGCGTGGCCGGCAAGCAAGGCCTGCGGGGCGGCGTCCCGATCGCTAGAATCAGTGCCGACTCGGAGTCGAGGAGAGGACGCCTATGAGCAGCAAGGTGTTCGCGGGAGTCGTCGGCCTGATGCTGGTTGCGGCACCGGCCTGGGCGCAGCTGGACGAGATTCTCAAGGGCCTCGGGCTCGGGCGGTCAGGCGCGCTCTCTGACGCCAAGATCGGCATGGGGCTCAAGGAGGCGCTGCAGGTCGCCACCGACAAGTCGGTCATGCTCACCGGAAAGGTAGACGGCTTTTTCGGCAACCAGGCCATCAAGATTGTGATGCCCGAGAAGCTCAAGAGGCTCGAGAGCGGCCTGCGGGCGGTGGGGTATGGCCCGCAGGTCGACGAGTTCGTGCTCAGCATGAACCGGGCGGCCGAGCGGGCGGCTCCGGCGGCCCGGCAGATCTTCCTCGA
>DASTFB010000074.1 GCA_035709005.1 Candidatus Methylomirabilota bacterium
CGGCTCCGGCCTCGGTCTCACCATCTCCGCCGGCATCGCCGCGGCGCATCGTGCTAAGCTGCTAGCCTCCAACCGTCCCGGGGGCGGGGCGCTCTTTACGGTTGAGTTCCCGCTCGCCACCCAGGGTGGTCTGGCGAGCGAGGCTCGCGATCCGGGGATGAACGCTCGCGCATGAAGACGGTCCTGATCATTACGGGTGATGCGTCGCTGCTGGGGCGTCTGCAGCGGGCATTCGGGAACTGCACGACGTTCGTAGCTCGGAGCGACGCGGAGGCACTGAAGACCCTCCGGTCGGTGGAGGTCGAGGTTGTGCTCCGGGACACCCGGGGCCCGGCTAAAAACTTACCAGCCTTTGTCGCGCGAGCGAAAGAGCTCAGCCCGTCGGCACTGGTAGTGGCAGTGGGCGCCGGCGAGGAGGAAGCCGAGGCGGCCGACTTCACGATTCCGGCGGCCTTCACCCAGCGCGACCTGGAGGCCGCCCTGCGCCGGCTCGGCGACAAGCAACGCCTCCTGCGGGAGCTCGCCGTGCTGAAGACGCTGGCCCCGTTGGTCCCCGCCTCGCCCCAGCCACCACCGGAGGCCGCCCCCTCCACGCCCCCGGCGCTCCAGCATGTCCTCAAAGAGTTCAGCCGGGTTCTAGCCGCCGGGTTCGATCTGCCCCGCGTCCTCGACATGTTCCTCGAGGCGCTCGGCGAACTGCTGCGGCCGACCCGCTGCGCCGTGCTGATGCCCGACGGCGCCGAGATGTACCGGGTGCGGGCGCACCGGGGGCTGTCCCCGCAGGTTGCCGAGGCGGTGAAGATGTCGGCCTCTCACGGGCTGCCCCGCTGGCTGACCGTGCAGGCCCGCCCGGCGCGCCTCCAGGAGCTCTCGGATCCTGTCCTCATCGCCGAGCTCAAGCTGTTGGGTGGGGTGGTGGCGGTCCCGCTGCTAGCCCAGGGTGAGCTGGTTGCCATCCTGGTCGTGGGCCAACCGGTAGTCGGCGCCCCCTATGGTCGGCACGAGACAGAGATCCTCTTCGACCTGGCCACCCAGCTGGCCACGGCCATTCGGGACATCGATCTTCACCACCAGCTGCGCCAGGAGAAGGATTTCAGAGAGCGGATCCTCGCCCACATGTCGAGCGGGGTCATCACCATCGGCCGGGACGAGAAGGTGGGACTCATCAACCATCGCGCCGAGGAGATTCTCGGGCTCCAGGCGGCCGAGGTCATCGACCAGGATCTGCGCGCGCTGCCTTCCCCGCTGGGGGACCTGCTCTACGAGACGCTGACCCAAGGCCGCGCCCTGCCCAAGAGCGAGATCCAGCTAGCCCTGCGTCAACTCTGGCTGGAGGTCTCGACCTATCCGATCCACGGCGACGAGCCGGCCCCCCTGGCCGCGGTGCTGGTCTTCGAGGACCGCACCACGCAGAAGGAGCTGGCCGCCCAGAAGCGCCAGGCCGAGGAGTTCCAGCTCCTGGGCCGGACGATCGCGCGCATCGCCGACGAGATCAAGAATCCGCTGGTCTCGATCAACACGTTCGTCGAGCTGGTGGAGGAGCGCTACGACGATCCCGACTTCCGCAAGCTCTTCTCCTCGGTGGTCCGGCGCGACGTCCGCCGGCTCGTGCAGGTTTTTGAAAAACTTGCGGGGCTGGTCAGTGAAGGTGAGTTAAACTTCACAACGGTGGACGCGAACGCCGTCGTCGACGAAGTCGTGACGGCGGTCGAGGTCGACGACGGGGTGGGCAAGCGTCTCCAGCTTGACGTCAACCGCGACCGCTCTGCCCAGCTCATCCGAGTCGACACGGTCCAGTTCCGGAAAGCCCTTTCCTACCTGGTCTGGTACCTGACCCACAGCTCGCCGGGCGAGGACGCCAAAGTCTCGATTTCGGTGGGACGCCACGGCAGCCCCCAGGGCCCCGACGAAGTGCGCATCCTCGTCGGCTCGCGCACGGCCACGGTGATGGCCGACAGGCTGGAGCGCATCTTCGATCCCGTGCACATGGTGCAGGAGAACCTCATCGAGCTGGGGCCCGCGGTCAGCCAGCGCCTGATCGAGGCCCTCGGCGGTCGCCTCCTGGTCCGCCAGGGCCGGCACGAGCTGACCTTTCAGGTGACGCTCCCGCCCGCAGCCTGATGGCGAACGTCGCGGCGCCTCCCCTGCCCCGCCCGCGGGTCCTCATCGTCGACGACGAGATCGGTCCCCGGGAGTCGCTCCGGATGCTCCTCAAGCTCGCTTATGAGATCAAGACGGCGGACGGCGCCAACGCCGCCCTCCGGGAGATCGGCGAGTTCCGCCCGGATCTCGTCATCATGGACATCAAGATGCCCGAAATGGATGGCCTGGAGGTGCTGCGCCGCATCAAGCGCCAGGACCCGTCCATCGAGGTCATCATGATCACCGCGTACGCCTCGCTGGAGACGGTCAAGCTGGCGCTGAGCCACGGTGCCTTCGAGTACCTGATCAAGCCGTTTTCCCGGCAGGACCTGGACGACGTCGTCCGACGCGCCCTGCAGCGCCGGCAGGCCGATCTCGGGCAGCGCAATCAGGTGGCCCACCTGGTCGGGGAGATGCGCAGCCTGGCCGCCAAGACCCGGGAGCTGGAGGAAGCGGCGCGCCGGGAGGCGGCCGAGCAGTCGCTACGGGTCACCCAGCTTTCCATCCTCCGGGAGATGGCCCGCACCATCGTGGGCCAGCTCGTGCCATCCGAGATGACGTTGGCCGTGACCGACCAGCTCCGCCGGGCGCTCGGGTACGACGCCGTCGCCATCATTCCGGAGAGCGAGGCTCCGCCGTCGAGCGAGCTGCCGGCGCTGGTGACCTGCCCCATCCGCGATGCCGAGGGCCCGCTCGGGTACCTCGTCGTCGACAACCGGGCCTCCGGCCGGGCCATCGATCCCCGGGAACGCGAGCTGCTGGAGATGCTCTCCGAGTATCTGGCCATCGCCGTGCGCAACTCGCGGCTCTACACGGAGATCGCCACCACCAAGCGCTCCCTGGAAGATCTCATCGCCTCCGCCGGCGATGCCATCATCGCCGTGACCCGCGATGATCGGATCGAAGGCTGGAATCCCACCGCCGAGCGCATCTTCGTCCGGCCAGTGGCCGAGGCGCTGGGACGGCCGATCACCGACTTCCTGCCCTCCGGGCCCTACGCCGAAGCCAAGCGGCGGCTGGCCGAGGGCAGCCACGCGCATACCTTCGAGGTCACCTCGTCACCGGCGGGGAGGCCGCAAACCCTGGTGGTGACGCTGTCGGCCCTCGGCGGCGGTCAGGGCGAGTTCGAAGGGCTGATCGCCATCGTCCACGACATCACCATGCAGCGAGAAGTGGAGGGGCAGCTGCAGCAGTCCGAGAAGCTGAGCGCGCTCGGTCAGCTGGCCGGCGGCATCGCCCACGACTTCAACAACCTGCTGCAAGCGATCCTGGGCTACACCCAGCTCATGAAGCAGAACCTCTCGGACGAGAACCTGGTGTCCCGGTCGCTGAAGATCCTGGAGTCGGCGGCCCTGGACGGCTCGGAGACGGTGCGGAGGATCCAGCAGTTCGCCCGCCTGAGACCCGACGAGCAGTTCGTGGTGCTCGACGTCAACCAGATCGTGCACGACGCGGTGGCCATCATTCGGCCACGCTGGGAAGAGAAGACGGCCCATGAGAACCGTCCGCTCGACCTCCGCCTGGAGCTGGGGACAGTGCCGGCCGCCAATGGACGGCCGGCCGCGCTCACCGAGATGTGCACCAACCTCCTGCTCAACGCCATCGACGCCATGCCGAACGGCGGCCGGTTGACCGTGACCACCCGAACCGACAAGCGGGGCTGGGTGGTCCTCACCGTCGCCGACACCGGCATCGGCATGTCGGAGACCGTGCGCCGCCGGATCTTCGAGCCGTTCTTCTCCACGAAGGGGGAGGCCGGCTCCGGACTGGGCCTGGCCATGGTCTACTCGATCGTCAAGCGTCACGGCGGCGAGATCCGGGTCGACAGTGAGCCGGGGAAGGGCACCACGTTCACCATCACGCTGCCGGCGGCGACCGAGGCGCTGTCCGAGCAACGGGCTCCGGACCAGGAGGGCCCGCGCCGCCTGGCCCGCGTCCTCATGGTCGACGACGATCCCCAGGTCCTGTCCACCCTCGCCGAGCTCCTGAGCACGCTCGGCCACACGATCACGCAGGCCAAGAGCGGGCCCGTCGCTCTGGAGCTCTATACGCCAGGACGTTTCGACGTGGTACTGAGCAATGTCGGCATGGCGGGCATGAACGGCTGGGAGTTCGCCGGACGGCTGCGCGAGGTGGACGCCTCGGTGCCGATCCTGTTCATTACCGGCTGGGGCCTCCGCGAGGACGATCACGCGCGGCTGGTGGCGATGAAAATCCACCGGTGCCTGTTCAAACCCGTCCGCCCTGCCGAGCTCGACGCCGCGATCCAGGCCGCGCTTCCCGCCTGACCTCGGTCCGGCGCTCGTGAAGCTCACGCCGCCGAAACGGCGGCCGCACTGACCTCCAGCCGATCGTCCACCCGATAGAACGACCGCCGCCGTCGTAGCTCCCGCTCGACGACGTCGATGACGGCATCGCGCTGCGCGCTGGTCGACACCGCCCCGGTAACCTCGAGAACGACCGGCGACCCGCCGGACGTCGGCACGCGCGCCGCGAGGGTCACCGGCAGATGCCCGACGTCGCGGCGCAGGGCGCTGGAGATCACGGTCTCCAGCCGTCTCGCCTCCTCCTCGCGCCGGGGGCCGACATCGAACAGGGCGAGAGCCACGCCGACCACGAGCACGCCCATGAGCACGACCAGCCCCGCCACCAGGCCGAGCGCCACGACGCCGCCCGGCGATTGAGCGGAGGCCGCCGGGATGCCGCGGACCGCGCCCCACAGAAAGCGCGCGGCAAGCAGGACCGCGACCACGGCTGCGGCGATCCCGAACGTGCGGACCACCCTCATGCTCGGGGCAAGAGCGTGCAAGCACCATGCCTTCGACTGAGGGCCCGGATGGGCGCGATCTCTCACCGGTATCCGCCTTGCAACAACATTTCCCGTACGAACTCCCCAGGAAACCAACGACGGGATTGTGAAAGGAGCTTCCATCAATGAATCGCGACACGCTGAAGGGTCAGTGGACACAGCTCAAGGGCAAGATGCGCCAGCAGTGGGGCAAGCTGACCGACGATGAGATCGATCAGATGCAAGGCAATGCCGAAATGCTGATCGGCAAGCTCCAGGAGCGGTACGGGTACGAGCGTGAGCAGGCCGAGCAGGAAGTGGATCGCTGGCTCAGCAGCCAGGAGCAGCGCCGGGCGTCCTGACGTCGGCAGACGCCGCTGCGAGCCCCGCAACGGGCTCGCAGCGGCACGTCACGCATTCGGTCGCCGGCTCAACTCGACCGCGCCCGTGGGCCCCCAGTAGAAATCCGACTTTCCCCGTCCGACCAGCCGGTCCGCCTCCACACGGGTCAAGTTCAGCTGTTGCAGGCCGTGGGACGTCTGGGTCTGCACGAGAAGGGTCACGGCGCTACCGGTAGAACCGAGCCAGCCTCGGGCGCTGGTCGTAACTTGGTTGCCGCCGATGGTGGACGTCATTATCCCGACAATACCCGGGACCCGCTGATCCAGCGGGAGGGGACCGAGATACACTCCGCCGGCGGGGCCCAGTGCGGTCTGCTCGGTCACGACGAGCGTGAGCGGGGTCCCCGCCCAGGTCCCCGACCAGGTGCCCCGAAAGTCCGGCGGTGGCGGAGCCATTGCCGGCCGGGGAGCCTGCCCCAACTCACTCGCGCAGCCGGCGAGCAGCAGGGCAAGAGCGACGACGAGGTGCGTCACGCCCGCTTCATGGGCCGCCCGCAACAGATCTTCTGGACAGGGGCGACCTTGAAGCACTTGGGGCAGCGGAATCCGGCCATGTGCAGGTTCCTTTCCCTTCTACAGGCGCTCGATGATGGTGGCGATGCCCTGGCCGAAGCCGATGCACATGGTCTGCAACCCGTATCGCCCGTCCGTCCGCTCCAGCTGGTGCAGGAGCGTCGTCATCAGCTTGGCCCCCGAGCACCCCAGCGGATGGCCGAGCGCGATGGCCCCGCCGTTCATGTTCACCCGGTTCATGTCAGCGTCGAGCTCGCGCTGCCAGGCCAGGACCACCGAGGCAAACGCCTCGTTGATCTCGATCGCCGCCATGTCGTTCAGCCGGAGCCCGGCCCGAGCGAGCACGCGCCGGGTAGCCGGGATGGGCCCCGTGAGCATGAGGGTCGGATCCACACCGGCCAGGGCGGTGGCGACCACACGGGCGCGCGGCCGGATGCCCAGCGCCCTGGCTCGCTCCGTCGACATGAGCATGAGGGCGGCGGCGCCGTCGGAGATCTGGGAGGAGTTGCCGGCAGTGATCACGCCGTCTGGCTTGAACGCGGGCTGAAGCTGGGTCATCCTCGCGCGATCCACTGGCACGCGCACGCCCTCGTCGGTGTCGAAGATGGAGCCGTCGGGCAGCGTGAGCGGCATGATCTCCCGCCGGAACCGGCCCTCGGCGATCGCCCGCCCGGCCCGCTCGTGACTCTGCGCCGAAAACTCGTCGAGCTCGCGCCGGCTGAGTCCCCATTTCTCGGCGATCAGCTCGGCCGAGAGGCCCTGCGGAATGATCTGGTAGCGCTCCTGAAGTCGCGGCGACAGCGGGCCTTCGCCCGGCCCCATGGCGTTGGCTCCCATCGGCACTCGGGTCATGTGCTCGATGCCGCCGGCGATCACGCAATCGTACTGCCCGGCCATCACGCCCATGGCGGCAAAGTTGGCGGCCTGCTGGCCGGAGCCGCACATGCGGTCGAGGGTGGTGCCGCAGACGTCGAGCGGCAGGCCGGCGATGAGCGCGGCGTTGCGGGCGATGTTCATGCCCTGCTCGCCGAGTTGGTCCACGCATCCCAGGATCACATCCTCGATCTCGGTCGGCTCGATCCCGACCCGCCGGACCAGCTCGCCGAGCACGAGGGCGGCGAGGTCGTCCGGTCGCACGGGCGACAGCCTGCCGTTGCGCTTGCCGACGGCGGTGCGGACGGCGCCGACGATCACTGCATCTCTCATGAGCTCCTCCCGCGCCACTGAACGACGATTCATCTTATCACGCAGCTCGGGGCGCCTCGGACCGTGGGCTCATCCCGCGCGAGCCACGACGACGATCGCCGCCAGCACGCAAACCCCGCCCAGCAGATGCGAGGCCTCGATGGGTTCGCCGAGGACCAGATAGGAGAGCGTCACCGCGCTCACCGGCAGCACGCCGGTGAACACGGCTGCGGCGCTCGCTGGTACCCGGGCCACCCCTCGGGCCCACAGGAGGAAGGCGAGCACCGTCACCACGACACCGTAGTACCCGATGGCGAGCCACTGGCCGGGCGCGAGGTCGACGAGGCTGACGTGACGCAGGTCGTAGAGGGCAAAGGGCAAGAACATCAGCAGGCCCAGGATGCTGATGCCGGCGGCCACGACCAGCGGAGGCAGCCGCTGGGACAGCACCCGGCTGCAGATGACGAAGAGCCCCTCACCGACGACGGCGCCGAAGACCAACAGGTTACCGAGGACAGGGTGGGCGCCCCGCCCCGCGGTAGACGCCGCGAGGTTGATGGTCAGCAGACCGAGCACCGCCAGCCCGATGCCCAGCGCGCGCGGCCGCGTCCACGGCTCCCGCAGCAGAGCCACCGCCAGCGCCGCCGTCACGGCCGGCGTCGTGCTGGTCACGATGCCGCTTTCCGCGGCGCTGGTGAGGGTGAGGCCATACAGCAGCAGCGTGTTGAACAGGAAGATCCCCGTGAAGGCCTGCAACACCAGCACCTTCACATCGCGCTCGCCGAGTCTCGGCCAGCCCCGCTCGGTGATGAGCACCAGGGGCAGCAGGATCACCGAGGCGAGAGCGAAGCGGAGGCCGCCGATGAGGAACACCGGCAGCGTGGCCACCATCAGCTTGCCCACGACGACTGAGCTGCCCACGATGGCCATGGCGGCCGTGAGCTCGAGGTAGGGGCGCAGTGGGCGGTCCCGGGAGCGTCGCTGACGCTAGGTGGCGCGCTTGACCTGGTCGCTCAGCTTGCAGAACGCGCACACGGTGCCGGTGGTCACCTGCCCGCAGCGCGTGCACTCCCGCAGGTCCACCGCCTCCGCGCGTTCGAACGCGGCGCGCGCCTTGTCCAGAAAGCCGAACAGGAAATTGTGCTTGGCCCCCGGCGACGCGTCTTCCATCCGATTGAGGATGTCCTTGTGGAGGATCGAGGTGGCCCCCCTGGCGAAAGGACATTCCTCGACGATGTAGTCGATCCGCCGCAGGAAGGCGTAGGCGGCCGTCTCCCGCTCCGACAGCCTGTAGAGCGGCTTCACCCGGCGCACCAGCTTGGGGTGGGTCGAGGGCAACGCGGGCGACTGGCGGGGCAGGGCCTCCATCTGCCAGTGCAGGACCGAGCCGAGCAGCGTGGCGGCCTCGTCGTCCAGGTTGTGACCGGTGGCCACTACCGGAAAGTCGTGCTCGAGGGCCACCCGGTTCATCAGGTAGCGCTTGCTCAACCCGCAGCCCGAGCAGGGCGGCCGGCGGGTCACCTCCTGGATGGTGGGAACGGGGGCGCCGACCTCGTCGGCGACGCGGCTGATCAGAAGCGGCACGCCACGCCCGGCGGCGAAGCGCTCGCAGCGCACGCGTGACTCCACCGAGTAGTCGAAGATGCCGAGGTCGAGATAGAGACCGCTCGCCTGATAGCCGTCCTCGAGCAGGACGTCCCAGAGCGCCAGGGAGTCCTTGCCCCCGGATACGGCCACCAGCACGCGCTCCTCGCGGGTGAACATGCGGTGGCGGCGGATGGCCTCACGGACCTGGTTGCGGAAGAACTCGAGGTAGTCGGGCGCGCAGAAGGCGGCGTTGTGCCGCCGCAGCTCCAGGACCGCAGCACCGCCGCACTTGCGACACTTCATCGTCCGCCGGACATGACGGGGCGCAGCTCGATCGTGTCGTGGTCGTCCACGACCTGGTCGTGGGTGATCAGGCTGTCGCCGCGGATCACCAGCACAGATTCCGGGATGACAGCCAGGTCCCGCAAGATGTCCTTGACGCGGCGGCCACCGGGCACCTCGACCTCGCGCCGTGGGTTCCGGAGCACGACCTTCATGCCCGCCCGAGTATACTCTCGACCTGTGCTAGAGTGGCGCCCCCAAATATGCCCGACGGATCGTCGCTGGCCCGCACCCCCTGGAAAACCCTGAGCAGCCGTCGAGTCTACGAGAACCGCTGGATCGCGGTGCGCGAAGACCTGGCCCAGATGCCCGACGGCCGCACCACCCCGTACGGGGTCGTCGAATGCCGGCCTTGTGTCGGCGTGTTGCCCTTGCTGGACCGCTCGACGGTCCTGCTGGTGGGGCAGTACCGGTACGTGGCCCGCGGCTTCCTCTGGGAGATGCCGACCGGGGCGATGCATCCGGGGGAGCTCGAGGAGGCGGCCGCCCAGCGTGAGTTGCGCGAGGAGACGGGCTACGAGGCCGCCAGTCTGGTCAAGCTCTGCCACTTCGATACATCGAAGAGCGTGGTCGACGAGACCGCACATCTCTACCTCGGCGAGGGCCTGCGCCCGGCCCTCCGCGAGCCCGACCCCACCGAGTTCATCGAGCTGGGCGTGTTCGGCTTCGATGAGGTGCTGCGGATGGTGGAGCGCAGCGAGATCCGGGACGCCATGACCGTAATCGCCGTGCTGCACGCGGCCCGGCGGCTCGGGCGCTGACGGGCGGCGCGTCAGCGCCCGGGGATGTCCTCGTCGTCCCAGCGGTTGCGGTCGCGCGACTCCAGAATCTCGCCGGACGTGCGGAACTCCTCATCCGGACTGCGGCGCAGACCCAACGCCTCACCGATCTCGTCCACGCGGTCCTGATCGGGCGTCGCCACCGTGCCGCCTGCCGATTCCTCCCCGACGCTCGCCGCCCGACGCCAGTCGGCATCGACGTCGCCCGCCGTCAGCTCCGGGCTGGTCTCGGTGTAATCGGCCAGCTCTTGCGCCGCGCGCCGTTCCTCGTCGCTGCGGATCAGCATCGCCTCTCGCGGGGGCGGACCTTGGAGCGCGTCCTGGGACCTCGTCTTTCCGCTCCGCTTGCCACGCCTGACCGGTCTCTTCCTCCGGGCCATACGCCAGCGAGGCAAGCGAATCACGTGCCAGCGACCTCGCGCTGACGCTTGCAATCTGCTTCCGCGGTGTCCCCGCTGGTGATCGAGATCGGCACCGCGACCGGATGGTCGGCGCTCGCCATGGTCCTCGAGCGTCCGGCCCGGACCGAGGTCCTCCATCACGAAGACCCGCGCGTCGGCATCGCCCCCGAGGAAGCGCGGCGCAATGGGGGGCTCGAAACTCCGCTCGGTGAGGAAGGCCAGCGCGGCCCATTCGTCGAACCCCAGCTCGGGATCGCTCTTGAACCGCTCGACGATCACGGAAGCAGGCAGGGAACCCGGACTCCGGTGGCGGCGCCCAGCACCACCTGGGCGCGCTCGATCGGCTCGGGAAGGGTCAGGCGGAGGCCGACGGCTGCGGTTTCCTCACCAGGCGGCGGGCCTTGAGCTCGTGGCGCGGCAGCGTACGGGGCGCGACGGCGCACACGTCCAGGCGCAACCCGATCTCGGCGCGGAACGCCTCCTGGACGGCGCGGGTCAGCGTGGCGTCCGCGGCCTCGATGACCACCCGCACCTCGTCGAGCTCGCCGGCACGGAACACCTCGATCTGGAACTCCTCCACGTCCCGGAACCGGCGCACGATGGCCTCGATGGCCGAGGGAAACACGTTCACGCCGCGGACGATCAGCATGTCGTCCAGTCGCCCCAGAATGCCGCTTTCCAGCCGGAGGAACGTGCGACCGCAGCCGCAGGAGCTCTCGGCGAGACGGACGCGATCTCCCGATCGATAACGGATCGCCGGGGAGCCGAGCCGGCCCAGATTGGTCAGGATCAGCTCGCCCTCTCGAGCCGGCCGCCCCGTCTCCGGGTCGATCACCTCGGCGATGAACTCGGTCTCGTTGACGTGCAGGCCGGCCTGGGCGGCGCACTCGTATCCGTAGGCCCCCATCTCAGTCATCCCGGCGTGATCGAAGGCCCGGGCCCCCCAGCCTTGCTCGATCCGGACCCGCACCGGAGGAATACTCGCGCCGGGCTCGCCGGCGTGGACGGTGGTGCGCACGGCCAGCTTGCGCGCGTCCAGGCCGCGCTCGCGCGCCACCTCGAGCAGGTGCAGCGCATAGGACGGGGTGCAGACCAGCGCGGTGACGCCGAGCCGGTCCATCGACGAGAGCCTGGCCGCCGAGTCCTGGCCACCCCCGGGGACGGCCAGCGCGCCGATGGCGCGCGCACCCTCGAATCCGGCCCAGAAGCCGATGAACAGACCGAACGAGAAGGGGAAGAAGACCCGGTCGGTGGCCGTGAGCCCGGCGCCCCGCAGGACGAAGCCCCAGCACCGGATCCACCAGTCCCAGGACTCCTGGGTGTCGAGCCAGCGGATGGGCGAGCCGGAGGTGCCCGACGTCTGGTGGACGCGGACATAGCGCTCGGGCGGACAGGTCAGATTGGTCCCGAACGGCGGGTGCGCCGCTTGATCCTCGATCAGCTCGGCCTTGGTCGTCAGGGGCAGGCGGGCGAAGTCGTCCCACGATCGCAGGTCGTCGGCGGCGGCCAGGCCGGCATCGGCCCACTTGCGCTTGACGAACCGGTTGTCGCTCTCCGCCCCCAGCAGCGTGGCAACCATGGCGCGCAGCTTCCGCCACTGCAGCTCCCGGAGCCGGTCGCGAGCCAGCGTCTCCAGGCCGGCATCGAACATCTCAGCTCCGCAGCTTGAAGCGCTGGATCTTGCCCGTCGCCGTCTTGGGCAGCTCGCTCACGAACTCGATCCAGCGGGGATACTTGTAGGCCGCGATCTTGTCCTTCACGAAGGACTTGATCTCCTCGGCCAGCGCCGCCGACGCCTGGGCCGGCTCCTTGAGCACGACGAAGGCCTGGGGCTTGACGAGTCGGTCGCTGTCTTCCCTGCCGACCACGGCGGCCTCCAGGACGGCGGCGTGCTTGATGAGGGTCGCCTCGACCTCGACCGGCGAGACCCAGATGCCCCCCACTTTGAGCATGTCGTCGGCGCGCCCGGCGTACCAGAAGTAGCCGTCACGGTCCTGAGAGTATTTGTCGCCGGTCTGGATCCAGGACCCGAAGAGCGTCTCCTTGGTCTTGTCGTGCTTGTTCCAGTAGTACGCCATGGTGGAGTCGCCCTTGACCCGAAGGTTGCCGATCTCCCCCGGCGGCACCGGCCGGCTCTCGTCGTCGACGATGATGGCCTCATAGCCGGGCACCACCTGGCCCGACGAGCCCGGCCGCGCCGCGCCCGGCCGGTTCGACAGGAAGATGTGCAGGATCTCGGTGGTGCCGATCCCGTCGATGATCTCGACGCCGAACCGCTCCCGCCAGCGATGGTAGATCTCCTCGGGCAGCGCCTCACCCGCCGACACGCAGAGGCGGAGGGACGAGAGGTCGAACCGTTTGTCGGCCTCCTTGGTGGCCAGCATCGCGGCGTAGAGAGTCGGCACGCCGAAGAAGATCGTCGGACGGTGGCGAGTCAGGATGTCGAAGACGGCTTCCGGAGTCGGCCGGTGGGGAAAGAGCACGCTCTGGGCGCCGACACCCATGGGAAAGTAACCGGCGTTGCCCAGGCCGTAGGCGAAGAAGAGCTTGGCGGCCGAGAATACCCGGTCCGTGGGGCGGATGCCCAGGACCTGTCGGGCGTACGTGTCCAGGCAGACCCACATGTCGTGATGCAGGTGCACGGTACCCTTGGGAAACCCGGTCGACCCCGAGGAGTAGAGCCAGAACGCGCTCTCGTCGCGGGACGTCACCGCGGCGTCGAGATCGGACGCGGCCCGGGCCACCTCCTCTTCGTAACTCAGGTACGGGCCGGGAGGGCCTCCGGCGACCAGCACGTGCTTGACGTGACGGGCGCGCCCCAGCACGGGGCCGAGCTCGGCCATGAGCGGCGCCGAGACGACCACGGCCTTGGCGCGACTATCCTCGAGGAGGTACAGGTAGTCGGGCCCCCGTAGGAGCGTGTTCACGGGGATCGGAATCGCACCGATCTTGATCGCGCCCCAGAACGCGCCGAGAAATTCCGGCGCGTCGAGGCACAGCACGAGAACCCGCTCTTCCCTCGCCACGCCCCGGGCCTTGAGGACGTTCCCGGTGCGGTTGGTCACGTCGAGGACGTCCGCGTACGTCAGCACGCGGTCCTCGCAGATGAAGGCGACCTGGCCGCCCCGTCCCTCGCTCACGTTGCGGTCTACGAAATACGTCGCGACGTTGAAGTGCTCGGGAAGCCGCTCGGATGCGTTCATCCGGACTCCTTGTCAACTTTACCAGCGCTGCATGGCATCCCGGTTGCTCGACTCCTCAGGCAGGAGGAACGCGTATGAAAACCCTCGTCATTTCAGCGATCTCCACGCTCCTCGGCCTGGGTCTGGTGGCCGGCGCGGAGGCGCAGGCCACAGGTCAGCCCGGCTCGGGCACGGCGCTCGAACGTCCGGCGCCCCCGCCGGGCGACCGGCCCTCGACAGCGCCAGGCGCGTCGACCGATCGGCCCGACGTCAACGTCGATGCCAGGACGGGATCCGGGAACGGGGCCCGTTCCGAAGACGGCGGCGCCGCGCTGCCGCGGCAAACCTCGCGCGAGACGCCGGGGCTCTTCGGCCTCAGCCCCACTACGGCGGCCCTGCTGGCCGCCGCGCTGTTCATCATCGTCGTGCTGGCCGTCGTGTCCATGACCCGCGGCCGGTCCGATACGCGAGTCGACCTGGACCGTAGACTCTAACCCGGCCGAGGCGATGGCCGGCGCCCTCGCTCAGCGGCGAGCCCGGCGCCGTTTGGACGTGGCCTTGATTTTGCGGCCACGGGCGGCGGTCCGGGCCGGCCGCACGGCCATCGCCTCGATCTCCACCAGCAGTTCCGGACGCACCAATCGGCTGATGATCAGTAGCGTGTTGGGCGGGTACGTCTTGTCCGGGAAGTATTCCGGAAAGACCTCGGCCCGGGCCTTCATGAAATCGGCGATGTCCTCGGCGCGAGTCAGGAACGTCTGCAGGCGAACGATGTCGCGCATCGTGGCGCCGGCCGCTTCGACCACGGCCCGGACATTCTCCAGCGCCTGCTTGGTTTGCGCGATGACATCTCCGGCCGCCGCCTGGCCGCCCGGGGGGAGGCCGACCTGACCGGCCACCAACACGAGCTCACCGGATGGCACCACCATCCCGTGGGAGTACATCCCGAGCGGCGCTCCAAGGCTCTTCGGCACGATGGGTTTGGGCATGGCTCAGTCTCCCCGCGCTCCGGGATCGATCACGGCCGGCATTGTACTCTCGGCCTGCGCACGAAGGCGAAGCGGTAGTCTCGCCCCCACACGCCATCGAACCCCTCCAGGCCCAGCTCCCGGCGGGCGGCGTTGCTCCAGAGACACAGGACGTCCCGACGGCCGAAGAACCCGAACCAGGGATCGTGGAGAAACACCACCGGGCGCCGCCGCTGCACATCGGGATGCTCGACGCCGAAGTACAGCGCGTCCTCGTACACGGGGCGCTCGAGGCCGAGCCCGCTCGCGGCCGCGATGGCGGTCTCCGAGGTCACGTCGGCCGTGAATTCCACCAGGACGATCTCGCGTCGGCCGATGTTCCCGAAATGCCGCGCGGGAAAGTTCTCGGACGTCACGCACGAGTGGGCATAGCCATAGTCGCCGGCGGCCACCAGCTCTTCGGTCGAGCGGCCGTCCCCGGTCGTGATCCAGTACGTCTCCGTGACCCGCGCTCCGCCATCGAGGTTCAGCCGGGACTCAGCCTCCTGACGCCTCAGCGGAGCCGCATGGGCGATGCTCCACCGGTCAGCGCGAGGATACCCCAGAACACCAGAGCCAGGCCGACGCAGAAGTAGAGCGCGAGAAAGAAACGGAAGGCCAGCGGATTGTCGTCGCGGTTCGGCCGATAGGGACGAAAGTAGGCGGTGCGCGCGGGCAGCACGCCGGAGACGCAGCCTCGTCGCGCGACGACGAGCAGGACCACGCCCGCCACCAGCAGAAAGAGCACGCTGAGTGCGCGTTCCCTCAGTTGCGCGCGTGCGCGAATCGCCGTGCAATTTTCAGAGCCGCCATGAAGGCCAGACTGATGGTCCCGTACATCAGCACTTCGAACGGCCACAGGTTATGCGACGTCGGGTCGTGGGCCGTCTCGACCACGATCCTCAAGGACCACGAAGCCCATCAAGGCCGCCGGGACCGCGGCCGCCATCCGCCAGCCCTGGCGCCACTTCCACAGCGCTGCTCACGCCGGCAAGCCACGCAACGAAGAGGCGAGGACGATGCGCTTGCTCATACGTGTACTCTGCTACGAGCCGCCAAGAGAAGTCCGCCGGTCGGCGGCCGCGTCCCAGGCGCGGCCGGGGCTCAGGGCCGGGTGTCGGCGCCGGCGACCTTCCGTAGCCTGACGTACTCGAAATCGAGGGGTTGGCCGTTGATGCCGCGGGGCGGCGGGGCGATCCAGCCGGCGAACCGGCCCGGCTCGGTGACCGGCACCATCAGGCTGCTCACGTAAGCCTGGTCGCGCTCGGTGGGCAGCCACGCGGCCTTCCTGGCGTTCCATTCGGCCTCGGTGATGACGCGTCCGTCCGGCGAGATCCGGGCCTCGGCGAACGAGCCGATGGCCCGGTGAAACCCCTTGTGCGGCAACCGGAGCTCGAGGTCGATCCCGTGCTTCCTGATGATGGCGTTCCAGCGGTCCACGCCCCGCTGACAATCCGCGATGTAGTCGTCGCGCAGGCGCTCGTTGACGGTGACCAGCGCCGGCAGGTCCTTGGTGACGATCCGGTCGCCTTCCAGCACCGTGACCGGGTAGGTGGCGTCCGTGAGCGTGTGGTCGTCGTCCTTCTTGGGCTCGTCGAACCGTCCCTTGAGGCCCATGGTGTAGTAGGTGGCCGCGTTGGTGGAGACCTCGGAGCCGAACAGGTCGAGGGAGACCGAGTAGTGGAAGTTGATGTACCGCTGAATCGTCGGCAGGTCGATCCCGCCGTGGATGCGGACGTCGTCGCTGCGGTGCTGGCGCATGAGCTCGCAGGCCCGCTGCACGATGCGGCCCACCCCGGTCTCGCCCACGAACATGTGATGGGCCTCCTCGGTGAGCATGAAGCGGCACGTGCGCGACAGCGGATCGAAGCCCGACTCCTGGAGGCTGGCCAGCTGGTACTTGCCGTCACGATCGGTGAAGAACGCGAACATGAAGAAGCTGAGCCAGTCGGGCGTGGCCTCGTTGAAGGCGCCCAGGATGCGCGGCTTGTCGCGGTCGCCAGACCGCCGCTGCAGCAGCGCCTCGGCCTCCTCGCGGCCGTCCCGCCCGAAGTAGGCGTGGAGCAGATAGACCATGGCCCAGAGGTGCCGTCCTTCCTCCACGTTGACCTGGAAGATGTTGCGTAAATCGTAGAGCGAGGGACAGGTGCGCCCGAGGGCCCGCTGTTGCTCGACCGAGGCCGGCTCGGTGTCGCCCTGCGTGACGATCAGCCGCCGCAGCGTGCCTCGATGCTCCCCGGGCACCTCCGCCCAGGCCGGCTGCCCCTTGTGGTCACCGAAGCCGATCCGGCGATCCGCCTCCGGCTCGGCCAGAAAGATGCCCCAGCGATACTCGGGCATGCGCACCCAGTCGAAGACCGCCCAGCCCTGAGCATCCACGCTGACTGCGGTGCGGAGATATACCTCGCTGGCCTGGAAACCGGTCGGCCCCATTTCCATCCACCAGTCGAGAAACCGCGGCTGCCACTCCTCCAGGGCGCGGAGCAGGCGACGGTCGTCCTTGAGGCTCACGTTGTTGGGGATCCGCTCCAGATAATCGGCCCCGCTCATCACACTCTCCTCCGATCGAATTCAGCCCGCTGTCCCGTGCCATACACCTGGAGCGCGCCCTTGGGGCCCACCGCGTTCGGACGCTGGAAGGTCCAGTTTTGCCAGGCGCTCAGGCGCCCGAAGATCTTGCTCTCGACGGTCTCCGGCCCGGCAAAGCGCAACGACGCTTCCATGCCGGTGAGCGCGTCGGGCGAGAAGGCGGCGCGCTCCTCGATGGCGAGCCGGATTTCGTCGTCCCAGTCGATATCGTCCGGGGTGAACGTCACCAGCCCCGCCCCGGCAGCGGCGTCGGCCTCCAGATCCTGGCCAATACGCCCCTTGAAGTCGTCCACCCATCCCGGCTCGCCGAGAAAGCGCTGGGCCAGCCGGCTCAGCCCGTTGCCCATGGGGTAGGCCCCGAAGTTCATGGTGGTGAGCCGCACCGTCGCCGGCGGCCGGTCGTCACCCTCGCGCCGGCCGGCCAGCATGTAAACGCGGTCGGCGGCCAGGGCCAGCTCGAGCAGCGTCCCCGCGAAGCCCGACCCCGGCTCGATGAGGGCGAAGACCGAGCGCGAGGACACGTCGATCCGCTTGAAGACCCGCTTGAGGTACAGCCGAATCTCCCGGATCAACCAGTGGGCGGCGTGGTCGGCGAGCAGGCGGTCGTAGGCTTCCACCAGGTCGGCCCGCCCCGTGGTGCGGAACACCCAGAGCCCGACGGCCTCCTCGTTGGCGCGCAAGTGCAGGATCAAGTCGTCGAGCTCGCGAGCCACGGCCAGCGGCCAGAAGGCCACGCCCCGGGTCTGCACGCCGGCCGGGTCGGACGGCGGTTCCTCGGACGGGCCGGCGACGGTGATCTCGGCCACACCCCGGGAACGGTCGAGCGCGCAGACCACGGTGGCGTAGCGGATGCCGTCGTCCTCGACCCTCCGCGACACCGGGGTCAGCGCGATCCCCGGCGTGTGGGCCGGCCGATCGGTGCGGGCGGCGAGCTCGGACGCGCGCTGGCCCACCGTTGCCTCCAGCCGCGAGCGCGGGACCAGCTCGTCCACCAGGCCCCATTCGACGGCCCGCCGACCCTTGACGCCCTCTTCCAGAGTGCAGAACACGTCGGCGCGGTCCCGCCTAACCCGCCGCTTGTCCACCAGCCGGGTGAGGCCCCCCGTGCCGGGCAGCACGGCCAGCAGCGGGACTTCGGGCAGGGCCACGGAGGTGTTGCCGTCGTCGGCCATGACGATGCGCTCGCAGGCCAGGGCCAGCTCGTAGCCGCCGCCGGCGCAGGGGCCGTTGACGGCGCACACGTAGACCTGCCGCGACTCTGCGCTGGCCTCCTCCATGGCGTTGCGCGTCTCGTTCGTGAACTTGCAGAAGTTCACCTTGAAGCCGTGCGAGGACTGCCCGAGCATGCGAATGTTGGCCCCCGCGCAGAACACGCGCTCCTTGCCGGAGGTCAGGATCACGGCACCGACTTCGGGGTGCTCGAAACGCAGCCGCTGGATGGCGTCGTAGAGCTCGATATCGACCCCGAGGTCGTACGAGTTGAGCTTCAGCTCGTAGCCGGGCCGCAGCCCGCCGTCCTCCCTGACGTCCATCGTCAGCGTGGCCACGCGGCCGTCGATCCTGAGCCTCCAGTGCCGGTAGCGGGCGGGATCGACGCGAAAATCGACCGGCGGATGCGTGGTGTCAGCCATGACGTCCTATCCGAGGATGACCCAGAGCGCGGACGCTTTCCGGGTTCCGAGGTTCTCCCAGCCGTGCGGCAGCCCGCCGTCGAGCAGCGCGCTGTCGCCAGCGTCCAGGATGTGACGCTCGCCGTTGTAGTGCAAGGCGACCTTTCCGTCCAGGACGTAGAGCAGCTTCAGCTGGCCGGGCTTGATGACGACCTTGTCGGTGGCCACGCCGCGGGATTTCCCGGGCAGCGTGGAGATGACCCCGCGGATCTTGCCCTGGAAGAGGCCGGCGCCCAGGACCGTCCAGCGCTCGCTGGAGCCATCGAAGGAGACCACCGGGCAGTCCTTCCGGCGGGTGACCACCACGCTGCCCGGCGGCTGCCCGTCGAAGAGCGCGCCCACGGCGACGCCGAGCGCGTCGGCGAGCCGGCGCAGCGTGTTGAGCGAAGGCGTGAGACGGCCCGACTCGATCTGGGACACCATGCTGGGCGTCATCTCGGCATTCTCGGCCAGCTGGCGCTGCTGCAGCCCGCGGTCCCGGCGCAACGCTCGAACCCGCTCGCCCAGGGTGGTCACACAACCTCCTCGTGGGCTGCGTGATCGCCGTCGAGCCCGGCCAGCCGGCAGAGAGCACGGCTCACGAACACGCGGGTCATTCTCTTGCGGTAGTAGTGCGCGTAGTCGGTATTGTCGAGCGGGCGGGCCGGTCCCGCCGCCAGATCCGCGGCGCGGGCGATGACGTCCGGCTCCAGCCGTTCACCCACCAGGGTGGCGCCGGCGGCCCCGGCTTCGCGGGGTGTCGACGCGACGGCCCCCAGCACGATGCGGGCGTCGCGCACGACGTCAGCCTCCAGGCGCAGGGCGACGGCCACGCCCAGGACGGGAAAATCGAACGAGCCGCGCCGGCGCAGCTTGAGATACACCGAGCGCCAGCCGTCGGCGGGCGGCAGGTGGATCTCCGCTAGCACTTCGTCGGGGCGTTTGGCCAGGTAATCGATGCCGTCGTCGCGGTAGAGCTCACTCATTCGGATCGTGCGCTCCCCACCGGCTCCGACCAGGCGCACCGACGCCCCCAGGCTCCAGAGGACGGGCGCCGTGTCCGAGGAGGACACGGCCCAGCACCGCGGGCTGCTCGGCGCCACCAGGCAGATATCCCCGTCCTTCTTCATGCAGAAGCCGATGGCCTTCCGCCAGGCGTGGCTCTGGTTGTAGTAATTGCAGCGCGTGTCGACGCAGACGTTGCCACCGATCGTTCCCGCGTTTCTCAGCTGGGGGGAGGAGACGAGGCCGGCCGCCGTGGCCAGCGCCGCGTAGTGGCGGGCGATCTCGGGGTGGCGTGAGACGGTGGTCAGCGTGGTGGTCGAGCCCAGGCGCAGCCCGGCCCGGGCGTTCCCCGCCACCCCCTGCAGCTCGCCGATCCCGCCGAGCGCGACCAGCACCCGCGGCTCGAACTGACGCCGCTTCATGTTGGGATAGAGGTCGGTTCCGCCGGCGACGAGCATCGCCTGCGCCCCGTGCTCGGCCATCTGGCGGGCCGCATCCTCCACCCGGCGCGGCGCCAGGTACGTGAACGGCGGCAAGCGGATCATGGTAGCGGGGTCGGCGAGCTCGGCTCGCTCCGTGGGTGCGCTGCTCTGGGTACGATGCGGCTGCGTGTTCTTCCCCGATTGAATGAGCTGGGGTCGCGATTCATTGAATGCGGGCCCAGATTCATTGAAATCGCGCGGCCGCTCATTGGTCTCGCTCGTCCGCGAAGGGTCTCTGGGCGATGGCGTCGGCTGGTTGACCGAAGGCGGATTCCACGACGATCGGCTCCTTGAAGGTGAAGCGCGGGAGGCGTTCCGGCCCGATCCGGGGCGTCCGCCCCTTCCGCTTGAGCTCGAGACCCTTGAGGATTTTCTCGGGGTCGATGGGGATCTCGTCGACCCGAATCCCGATCGCGTCGTACACGGCGTTGGCGATGGCGGGAATCACGGGGAGCAGCGGGCCCTGCCCGGCCTCCTTGGCCCCGAACGGGCCTTCCGGATCGTCGGTCTCCACCAGGAGGGTGTGGATCTCAGGCGTCTCCCGTGTGGTCGGGCTCTTGTACTCCAGCATCGAGGGCTGCTTGTGCAGGCCCTTGCGAAAGACCTGGGCCTCCATGAGCGCCTCGCCGATACCCATGTACACCGAGCCTTCCACCTGCCCTTCCACCAGCAGCGGGTTGATGGCGCGCCCGACGTCATGGGCGATCCACACGTCGTGCAGGTCGATCTCGCCGGTCTCCTCGTCCACCGTGAGCTCGACCACGCACGCCGAGTACGAGTAACAGGGCGACGGGCCGACCCCGCCCCCTTTGTACTTGCCGGCGCGCCGGGGCGGCGCATAGGAGCCGGGAAAGGCCAGCACCCCGTGCACCGCCTCCGCGAGCTCGACGGCCCTGGCGAAGGGCATCGCCTTGTCCCAGTCGTCGGGCACACCGACCTTCCGTTCGCGGAAAGCCAGGGTGTCTGCGGTGACCCCGAGCTTCGTGGCCACCGCGTCGGCCATGACCCGCTTCAGTCGCTCAGCGGCCTGGATCGCCGCCATGCCGCACATCAGGGTCACCCGCGAGGAGTAGGAGCCGAGGTCGACGGGCGTCAGCGCGGTGTCGGCCGGGTGGACGTGAACGTCTTTCGGCTCCAGACCGAGGATCTCGGCCGGCAGGTAGGCCAGGATCGAGTCCGAGCCCTGGCCGATGTCGGTGGCCCCGCACAGGATGGCGACGGCGCCGCTCCGGTCGGCCCGGAGGACGACGCCCGAGTGGGGCATGCTGTTCCAGTAGATCGCCGTCCCGGCCCCCGTCATGTACGCCGAGCACGCGATGCCGATGCCGCGTCTTCGAGCGCCGGCAGTGCCGATGCTGGACTTATTGTTGGAGGGGGCAAGCGCGGCCCCCTTCAAACCTCCCCGCTCGCGTGAGGTGCCACCACCCTTCCAGCCGCGCGATTCCGGATTGGAGGGGGCAAGCGCGGCCCCCTCCAAACCTCCCCGCTCGCGCGAGGTGCCACCATCCTTCCAGCCGCGCCACTTGCTACTCCAGGCCGAGGCGTCGGTGACTTTGTCGATGCACTCTCTGAGGCCGATGGTGGTGATCGTCAGGTGGTTGGCGGTCTTGGTGAAGGGATCGGCGACGATGCGGCGGCGCATGTCGGCCGGGTCGAGCCCGAGCTGCTCGGCGGCCTTGTCGAGCTGGCATTCCAGCGCGAAGCGCGGCTGCGGGGTGCCGTGCCCACGCTTGGGACCGCAGGGGGGCTTGTTGGTGAAGATCCGCGCCCCCTCGAACTTGTAGACGGGGATCTTGTAGCTCACGGGGTTGACGACGCCCGTGTAGAAGATCGAGGCCACGCCGTAGGACCCGTACGCCCCCCCGTCCAGCCAGGTCTTGAGGTGGCAGCCCGTGATGTCGCCGGCCCTCGTGAACCCGGTCTTCATCCACATGAGCACCGGATGCCGGCCGCGATGGACGTAGAAGACTTCCTCACGGGTCAGCGTGATCTTCACGGGGCGGCCGGTGAGCTGGGCCAGCTTGCAGGCGGCGATCTCGTGGGCGAAGGGATCGAGCTTACCGCCGAAGCCGCCGCCCACGGGCGTGGCGATCACCCGGATGTGCGCGGCCGGGACGTCCAGGATCGTGGCCAGCAGCCGGTGCACGTAGTGCGGCGTCTGGGTCGACGACCACAGCGTGAGCTTGCCGTCGGCGCCCCATTGCGCCACCGCCGCGTGCTGCTCCATCGGCAGGTGGGTGTTTCCCTCGTAGAAGAAGACGTCCTCGCGGACCAGATCGGCTCGGGCCAGCGCCGCGTCCACGTCGCCGAACTGCAGGGCCACCACCTTGTGGACGTTGGGTCCGTCGCCGTACTCGTGAATGCGCACCTCGGGGCGGGCCAGGGAGTCCTCGATCGACATCAGGGCGGGCAGCGGGTCGTAGTCCACCTCGATGAGCTCACAGGCGCGCTCGGCAGCCTCCTCGTCGACGGCGGCCACGGCGGCCACCGCGTCGCCCACCATGCGAACCTTGTCGCGGCAGAGCGCCTCCTCGTCCTGGGACACGGGCAGGATCCCGAACTTCACCGGGGGCAGATCCTGCCCGGTGATCACCGCGTAGACACCGGGGGCGGCCCGCGCCCGCGCCGTGTCGATGCGCCGGATGCGGGCATGGGGGTGGGGGCTACGCAGCAGCTTGGCGTACGCCATCCGGGGCAAGCTCAGGTCGTCCGCGTACCTGGTGTCGCCGGTGACCTTGGCCCAGGCGTCGACCTTGGGAAGCGGCCGGCCGATCACGCTGAAGTCGTGCTTGGCCTCGCTCACCGTCGCGCCTCGGTGCGAAGAGCGGCCAGCTCCACGGCCTCGAGGATCTTGGTGTAGCCGGTGCACCGGCAGAGGTTGCCGGCCAGCGCCTCCTTGATCTGCTGGCGCGTGGGGGTGGGCACCTCCGCGAGTAGCGCCTGCGCGGTGAGCAGGATGCCCGGCGTACAGTAGCCGCACTGGGCCGCCCCCAGCTCCGCGAAGGCCTCCTGCAGGGGATGGAGCACGCCGCCGCGAGCCATTCCCTCCACCGTGGTGATGGCTCGACCCTCCAGCTCCACCGGCAAGGCCAGGCACGACAGCACCGGCACTCCGTCGACGAGCACCGTGCAGGTGCCGCACTCGCCCAGCTCGCAGCCGTGCTTGGTGCCCGTCAGCCCCACGTCTTCGCGGAGCACCTCGAGGAGAGTCTTGTGGACGGGCACCAGGACTTCGCGCGTTTCGCCATTGACGGTGAGCTCCAGACGGCTCTTGGGGAGGCGCGGGGCCGAGTCTGATTCACTTCGGCTTAACACGACTTCAAAAATACTGAACTGCACGGTCCCCGTCAAGGGGCCCCCGGCGGCTCACATCCGCGGGCGCGTGTGGCTCTGGAGTCCCCGCTCCCAGAGGTACTCGTGCTCGCCCATCCGTCGGGCCGCCCACCGGCCGAGGACGAAGAACGTGTCGCTGAGACGGTTGACGTAGGTGAGGACCCACTGATTGACGGGCTCTCGCCGGGAGAGCGCGAGAATCTGACGCTCGGCCCGGCGGCAGACGACCCGCGCCTGGTGCAGGAACGCGTTGACGCGGCCGCCACCGGGCAGGATGAACGAGCGCAGCGGCTCCAGCTCCTGCTGGCAACGGTCCATCAGCTGCTCGAGCGCCGTCACCTGCTCGGGCCCGGCCCGAACCATCCCCTCGTACTCCGCCTCGGGAGGCGTGGCCAGCTCGCTGCCCAGGTCGAACAGCTCGTTCTGGATCTTCCGCAGCACCTCGTCGAGCCAGCGGTGATGCTCACCCTCGGCCAGGCGCTCGGCGTTGAACGTGCGCGCGAGGCCCACGGCGGCGTTCAGCTCGTCGACGGTCCCATAGGCGGCGATCCGGGGCGAGTCCTTGGGTACCCGCTTGCCCCCGACCAGGGCCGTGTCGCCCTTGTCTCCGGTCCGCGTATAGACGCGAGTGATGCTGATGGGCATGGCGCCCCCCCTCTGAACAGGTATTCTACTTGAACGGCTCGGGCGCCTCGGGGATGATCGACGCTGTGACTTCCCGTGCGCGAGCGGTGCTGGCCCTGGCGTGCAGCATGCACCTCTTGCACGACGGCTTCTCGGACATCGTCTACGTGTTCCTACCTCTCTGGGCCACCGAGTTCGGCCTGAGCTTCGCCCAGGTCGGCGTGATCCGGACCGTCTACACCGGTGGCATGGCGGCCTTCCAGGTCCCCGCCGGGTTCCTGGCCGAGCGCTGGGGCGAGCGCCGACTGCTGGCTGCCGGCACGGCGCTGACGGCAGTGGGGTTCGTGGCGGCCGGCTGGGCCGGCGGCTTCGGCGCCCTGCTGCTGGTCCTGTTAATGGCCGGGCTCGGCTCCAGCGTGCAGCATCCGCTGGCTTCCTCCCTCATCTCCAAGGTCTATGAGGGCCGCGGACAGCGCGCGGCCCTGGGCACCTACAACTTTTCCGGGGACGTGGGCAAGGCCGGCGCCGCGGCGGTGATCGCGCTGGTGGCGGCCGCGGCGGGTTGGCGTACGGCCGGCGCGGCCTACGGCGCCCTGGGGCTCGTCGCCGCAGTCACGGTGTGGTTGGTCCTCAGCCGGCTGCGCGCCGGCGATGCCAGCCCGCCCACCGATGGCGACGGCGCACCGGTCCGCGGTTGGGGTATCCGCGACCCCCGGGGGTTCAGCGCCCTGTCCGGTATCGGCATGATCGACAACGCCACCCGCACCGGGTTCATCACCTTTCTGCCCTTCGTCCTGATGGCCAAGGGCTCCACGGTCGCGGGCGTAGGCACCGCGCTGGCGCTCCTGTTCGTCGGCGGCGCCGCCGGCAAGTTCCTCTGCGGGCTGGTGGCGGAGCGGGTGGGCGTGATTCGCACCGTAATCCTCACCGAGGCCGCGACGGCGGCCGGGATCGCGACGATCATCGTGGCGCCGCTCCCCCTGGCCCTCGTCACCCTGGTGCCGCTCGGCGTCGCCTTGAACGGCACCTCCTCGGTCCTGTACGGCACTGTGGCCGACCTCGTGATGGCCGAGCGGCGTTCCCGCGCGTACGGCCTCTACTACACCGTCACCGTCGGCTGCTCCGCCCTGGCGCCGACCCTCTACGGCCTGGTCGGCGACGCGGTCGGCGTCGGGCCTACGCTGGCGATCATCGCCTCGATCGTGCTGGCGACCTTGCCACTGTGCCTCGTCCTTCGTCCCGCCGTCGCGGCTCCGGCCAGCGCCTGACGGCACCGCGGCGGAGCAGCCGCTCAGGTCCTCACGGAAGGCGGCGGCGAACCGGGCGGCGGAGGCGGTGAGGGCTCGGCCGGAAGGGCGGTCTGCTGCTGGGCTCGGACCAGCCGTCGCCGGAGGCGCCAGACCTTGAACCAGGCGGGGATGCCCGCGGCCAGGACGCCGAAGCCGAACGAGGCCAGCACCACGGCGGCCACCGGAACGTCGGCGATCTGCCAGACCAGGAAGTTCACCGCGACGTGCTCGGTGTTCTGCATCGCGAACACGGCGACCGCGACGGCCACCACCGCCGTGACCAGGTAGCCCACCGCTCAGAGATCTCCCAGGCCGTACTCGGCCCAGCGCTCCCGCACCCGCGCCTCATCCTCGGGGGCCGGCCGCACGGTGGGCGGAAAGCGCTCATTGTCCCATTCCGGCCGGCGGGCGAACTTCCAGTTGCGGGTGGCGTCGATGAGCACGCGGTTCCAGAGGCCGCTGCCCAGCTGGGCCACGTCGCGGTCCTCCAGCGGGGTGCTGGGATCGATGGGCGAGCCGAAGCTGCCGGGGAAAACCACGATGCCCCCTTCCCCGGCGTTCACCCGGTGGGCGATGGCCCAGTCGACGTGCTCGTAGGACGACGGGTCGATGTCTTCCTCGACCACGATCACGTGCTTGTACCGGAACTGCGCGGCGCTCGCCCCCCACAGCGCGGCGGCGATCTGCTTGGGCTGCCCCTGGTAGTGTTTGGTGATCTGCACGTGGATGTTTACCCCGTTGGTGATGGGGGGCACGTACACGTCCCGGATGCCGGGGATGCCGGCGCCGGTGAGAATGGTCCAGGCGATGCCGGCCCGCTGGACCGACGACATCACGCTGTTCTCGCTGTAAGAGCCGGGCAGCGTGCCTTCCAGGCAGCCTCGGAAGATGGGGTCACGCCGGTGGCTGATGCAGGTGACCCGCATGGTCGGCCGCGGGGTGGGAAGGTCGGAGACGTAGCCGGTGAACTCTCCGAACGGTCCCTCCAGCTCCCACGTGGCCGGGTCGTCGCTGATGAAGCCCTCGATGACGATCTCCGCGGTGGCCGGAACCTCCAGGTCGACCGTCTCGCAGCGCACGAGCTGAGCGGGCTCGCCCCGATAGGCGCCCATCACGTCCCACTCGCAGACGCCCGCCGGGACCGGCGAGCCGGCCAGGAAAGGCATGATGGGGTCCCAGCCGATGACGCAGGCCACCGGCATCGGCTCCCCCCGGGCCGCGTACTTCACGAAGTGCTGGCCCCAGTGCTGGCCGCCCTTGATGAGGAGCATGGGCGCCGTGTGCTTCTGGCCGATCATGCCCCGGTAGATCCCGACGTTCATGACCCTGGTCTCGGGATCGCGGGTGACGATGCCGGAGAAGGTGTGGATGTAGCGGCCGCCTTCGCGGAAATGCCAGCGGGGGACGGGAAAGTCCGTCTGGTCCACGGCATCGCCGCGAACGACCACCTCCTTGACCGGCCCCGTGGGCACGGTCACTGGCGGGATCGTTTCCCGGTTCTTGTGCATCACGTACTGGACCAGCTCACGATTCGGGACGTCTTTGCCGAAGCCGAGCGCGAGGGCCAGTCGGCGACGGTCCCCGAGCCCACCCGTGAAGAGCTTGGTGCAGCGTCCGGTCTGGTACCCCCGGATGGCCTCGAACAGGAGCGCGGGGCCCTTCTTCTCCAGCACGCGCCGCGCGATGGCGCCGATCTCGCGGTCCCAGTCCACCTCGGCCTTGACCCGTCGCAGCTCCCCCTCCCGCTCGAGGAGCGCGATCCACTGCCGCAGATCCATGAACGCCATGCCTTCACCTCACCCCCGTCGCCGGTCCGGGAGAGCGACCGGCCGACAGGCGAACTATAACGGCAGCGCCCGGCTTTTTCACGGTCGGGCCGCCATCCCGCCGCCGGCTCAGCGAAGGGCCGGTGCGGCGGCCTGACGGCGCGCCAGCCGCTGGCTGAACAGCACGGCCAAGAGGCAGCCAGCCCCCACGAGGTCGCCGACCAGCCCCGGGAAGATCAGGAGCACGGCGCCCCCGAGCAGCGCCGCGCGCTCCCAGGGCCGGGTGGGCGCCCGCAGGTAGCCGATGACCCCCGCGCCCAGCATGAGGATGCCCAGCGTCGCGGCCACCGTCCGCAACGCGATCCCGACGGGTCCGGCGCCGATCAGCAGGAGGGCCGGGTCGTACGCGAACGAGAACGGGATGATGAAGCCCGACAGCGCGAGCGTCATCGCCTTCCACTGCGTTTCCCAGACGCTGGCCCGGGCGATGGCGGACGTCGCGTAGGCGGAGATGGCGGTCGGCGGCGTCAGGTCGGCCAGGATGCCGAAGTAGAAGACGAACATGTGCGCGACGAGCGTGGGGACGCCCAGCTGGACCAGGGCGGGGGCGGCCATGATGGACGTGATGATGTAGGTGGCCGAGGTGGGCAGGCCGGTGCCCAGCACGAGGGCCGCGATCATGGTCAACACCAGCGTGGCGAAGAGGCTGCCCTGCGCGATGCCCACGATCCCGGTGGCCAGCTTGAGTCCCAGCCCGGTGAGCGACACCACGCCGACCACGATCCCGACGGTGGCGCAGGCCAGCGCCACCGGCATCGCGTTCCGGGCGCTATCCCGGAGGACGGCCAGGGCGCCGGCAGGGCCGATGCGGGTCTCGCGCCGTATCCAGCTCATCATCACGGCGACCACCAGCGCCCAGAAGCCGGCAAACAGCGGGGAGCGGCCTTCCACCAGGAACCACAGCAGCACTGCCGGCCCGGCCAGCAGGTGCAGGTCTCGTCGAAGCACCGGGGCCAGGCGGGGCAGCTCGGAGCGCGGCAGGGTCGGCAGAGCCGTTCGCGCCGCCTCGAGGTGGACCATCATGCCGACCGCGATGAAATACAGCACGCCGGGGATCGCCGCCGACAGCGCGATGGTCGCGTACGGGACCCCAAGTGTCTCGGCCATGATGAAGGCCGCCGCGCCCATTACCGGCGGGATGAGCTGGCCGCCCATCGAGGACGTCGCCTCGACCCCGGCGGCGAACGCCGGCCGGTAGCCGGAACGGACCATCAGGGGGATGGTGAAGCTGCCCGTCGTCACCGCGTTGGCGATGGCGCTGCCATTCACCGTGCCAAAGAGCCCGCTGGAGATGACGGCAACCTTCGCCGCCCCGCCCTTGGTCCATCCGGCCACGGCCAGAGCCAGGTCGGTGAAGAAACGCAGCAGGCCCCCCTGTTGCATCACCGCGCCGAAGACCACGAACAGATAGATGAACGTCGCCGACACCAGGGCGGGGATCCCGAAGATGCCCTGCGTCGTCAGCATCTGCAGGTCGATCAGCTTGAGGGCGCTCACGCCGCCGTGAGAGAGGAAGCCGGGTAGCCAGGGTCCGAGGAACGCGTAGACGACGAAGACCAGCGCCAGGATCACCAGGGCGCTGCCGATGTGACGTCGCGAGGCTTCCAGCAAGAGCGCCACGAAGACCAGGCTGACGACCACGTCGATTCGCCAGGGGTCGTCCACCATCGCCATGCGGCTGGCCAGTCGCTCGTTGTGGACGACGAAGTGGGCCGCGCAGGCGAGCGCCAGCATGGCGGCCGCGCCATCCAGCCACCGCCGCCAGAGTCCCGGGGGGGCCTCCCCGGACGGCGTGAGGAATCCCACAGCGACGGCGAAGGCGACATGGACGGGGAGCTGGACGAGGAGGTCGAACATCCCGGCGTATGCCGTGTAGAGCTGGAACAGCGACCAGGCGACGGCCAGCCAGACCTGTGGGCTAAGCATCGCCGTGGACGATACGCCCGCCGACCATGGTGAGCCGGCAGGCGAGCGAGGCCATCTCTTCCAGCGGATGGGTGAGTGGATCCTGCTCCAGCACGGCCAGGTCGGCGCTGAAGCCCGGCGCGAGCACGCCGCGCTCGCGCTCGGCGAAGGTCACGCATGCGCCGCCCACGGTGAGGGCCCGGAGCGCCTCCAGCCGCGTCAGCCGCTCGCCGGGGCCCAGCACCTCGCCGGTCGTCATGTCGCGGCGGGCGACCGCGGCGGCGAAGGCCAGCCACGGGTCGGCCGGCTTGTTGTCGGTGGCCAGGCCGAAGGGGATGCGACGGCGAACGAGGCTCTTGTGCGGGATCAGGGTGTGGGCGGCGCCCCCGACCTTGCCCACCTCCTCGGCGGCCGAGCGCCACAGGTACGAGATGGGGTTGGTGGTGACCACGGCGCCCAGGCGCTCGAGGCGCGCCAGCTCGTCGGCGGTGCCCACGTTGAGGTGAACGGCCACCCACCGCAGATGCCGGATCGGCGTCTCCGCCGCGATCGCCTCCCAGGCGTCCAGCACGGCCGGCAGGCTCCGCGTGACCAGCGTGCTGACCCGCAGTCCGCGCCGCGCGGCCAGCCGCGCCTGCTCGCGGTACTCGGCGGGCGAGTTGGCGCTCTCCACGAAGCCCGCCCAGCCGGTGTACGGCTGGGCGGCATGCAGGATGCGCGCGACTTCGGGATCGCCGCCATAGTGCAGGCAGACCCCGCAGAGCCGCAGGCGGTCGTCGCCCACGCCGCGGCCCCCGGCCCAGGCCGCCCACTGCGGGATGACCCGGGCCGCCTCGTCGAGGTCATCCCAGGTGGGGCTCAGCGCCAGCGTGGCGCGCAGGACCAGCCGCCCGCGCTCGTGCGTCTCGCGGTAGACCGCGAGCACCTCCGGGGCGACGCCGTGCCCCTCGTATACCGCGGTGACGCCCCGCGCGGCGTAGCGACGCTGAGACTCCACCAGCGCCCGCAGGCGGTCGGCGTGGGTGAAGCGCGGCGCCTGTTTCATCAGCGTGAACTCGATCACCTGGATGAGGTTGTGCTCGACGAAGACCCCGGTGGGCTCGCCGGCCGCGTCTCTCAGGATGTCGATCGCCTTGGGCGCCACGGTGTCGCGGGTGATGCCGGCCCGCGCGAGCGCGGCGCTGTTGGCGACGGAATACACGGGCGGCTTGTTCCAGTAGCCCCAGATGCCCCGGATGTAGACGGGATGGTCCGGGGCGGCCCGATCCAGGTCGGCCCGCGTGGGCCAGCGCTTGTCCGCCAGTCCCCCGGCCTGGTTTAGGTAGAAAGGCGCGCGGCCTACCGGCATCGTGACGATCCACTCGCCCCGCGGCCTGCGCTTGGCACAACCGGCGATGACCCGCTGGATGTCCGCGATGGAGCGACACCGGGCGAGGCTCGGGCCGAGGCCCTTGAGACCCTCGCGATCGAGGTGGGCGTGGGCGTCGACGAGTCCCGGCATCACCGTGGCGCCCTTCAGATCGATCACGCGGGTGTGGCGACCGCGCCAGGGCCGGACGTCGGCCCCCGTCCCGACGGCGGCGATCCGGCCCCCGGCGACCGCCAGCGCCGCGGCCCGTGGGCGCCGGGGATCGAGCGTGAGAACGTGGCCGCTCTGGAGGATCCAGTCGGCCGCTATTTCATCCATCCTTTCTCGCGGTACGCCCGCGCGGCTCCCGGGTGCAGCGGGATGCCGACTTTCTCGGGCCGCCACGCGGTCTGGGGGTCGAAGGCGCTGAGGCCGGCGTGGCCGCGCACGAGGGCGTCCTTGCTCTCGATGAGGGTCTTGGTCACGGTGTAGGCCACCGGCTCCGGCAGGTCCTTGTTGGTGATCAGCACCGTGGGAAAGCCGACCGTGCGCACAGGCTCGCCCTGTTTCTTGAACGTGTCCGCCGGCATGGTGGACGGCGTGTAGCCCAGCGGGGCGAGCCGCTCGACGATCTCGGGCTCCAGGCCCAGGAACATCACGTCGGTGAAGCTGGCGATCTCCGACACGGACGGGTGCTTGGGCGTCACCACGGCCAGCAAGACGTCGGCGCGCCCGTCCTTGAACGCGTCGACGATGACGTTGTAGCCGACGTGGGTCGTCGAGCCGCCGGCCGCCTTGATGTCGGCGTACGAGAGCCCGTAGGCGTGCAGCAGTTGCCGGCCGCCGAACTCGCCCAGGGAGCCGACCGGCAGGGTGTAGATCTTGACGGGACGCTTCTTGTCCTTGATGTCGCGCAGCGACCGGATGTCGAGCTTCTTCTGGGCGACAGCCAGCAGATAGTAGGTGTCGAGGCCGCCGACCAGCCCCCGCAAGTTGTCGAGCTTGGTGTCGTAGGCCTCCGTGCCCTCGAAGGCCCAGCGGTTCGTCACCGTGAAGGACAGCCCCAGCGGCGTCTCGTTCCGGGCCACGAGCTTGGCGTTACCGACGCCGCCGGCGAACGGCTTGACGTCCACGTTGGAGCCGGGCGGCAGCGCCTTGCGGAGCAGGTCGGCCATAGTGGCCCCGTAGACGTACCAGGCGGTCCCGGCGTTGAGGCTGGCGAACGCGAGGGTCACGGGCTGCTGGGCCCCGACGGCCGTCACGCCCGCCGCCAGCGCCAGGATCAATGCGAGTATCGTCTTCATCGTGTCCCCTCCTCTGCAACGAGTGCGAGCCGGGCGCCCAGCGTCCGGCTCGGATCGAGTGGGCCCCGTTCGGCCGCCGTGGTCGTCAGCGTGGCCGCGAACGGGGAAGGACCGCGATCGGCCAGCCACCGGGTGAGCGGGCTGCCCGTCTCGCGGGGCGCCAGCACCTCCAGCGCGTGCGGGCCGATGGTGAACCGAACGCCGCCGGCGGCCAGGTCGGTCCGGAGGACGGGCTGGCCGGGGCGGCCCAGGGCCTCTTCGTACCATCGGCGCACAGCGGCGACGTCCTCGACGGCGATGGTCAGAACATCGATCCCCACGACCCCGTTGGCATGCCGGTGCTGCCCGGGCACGCGCTCCTCGCGCGGCGTCTCGTCCTGGATGAGGAACGGCACCACGCCCTTGGCATCGCGGGGAATGGAGAGCACCCATTGGAGCTGGTAGCCGTCGGGGCGAACCCGCGACAGCGGTGACGGGTCATCGATGGCGACACCGGCGCGCCGCCAGGCCGCGGTGTCGCCGAGCAGGTCGTCGGTCTGCATGCAGAAGTCCACGAGCCCGCCCCCCTTCTGGAGCGGCTGCCACCACTTGTGCCGGGGGCTTGGCTCGTAGAAGGAGATCAGCTCGAGGTAGGCGCCGTCCGCCAGCCCGATCAGAGCATTGTGGCTGCCCACCGGGTGTCGGCCGCCCGGCACGACGGTGAAGCCAAGCGCGCCGTAGTTTTTCTGGGCCAGATCCAGGTCGGGAACGGCGATGACGAGATGGTCGATCCCCCGCAGCATGGCTAGGCGCCTGGCCGCGGGGCATTGAAGGCCGGGGCCACCTCGCCCAGAAACCGCTTGAGCTGCCCGTTCTGGTCCCACGAGGTCAGCCGCAGGGCGACGTGGCCGAGGCCGGCATCCAGGTAGGCCCGGAGCTGCTCGATGCACTGCTGCGGTCCACCGGCCACCGTCCACCCTTCGACGAAGGCCGGGCTGAAGTTCGACGTGTAGTAGGTGTCGAGGAACCGCTTCGACTCCTCGAGCGCCGCCTGGCGGTCCTCGTTGATGTTGATGTTGTGATAGAGGGCACTGCCCAGCCGGGCGGGATCGCGGCCCTCCTCGCGGGCCATCCGGCAGATCTCCGCCCACTGCCGCCGGAACTCGTCCGGCGACACCTTGTTCGTCATCCAGCCGTCGGCGTACCGGGCGACCCGGCGGAAGCCGCGCTCCACCGCGGCCGCCGAGGCGCTGGCGCCGCCCTTCCAGGTGAGCCCGGTGGGGTTCGAGGCGATCCAGATGGGGCATGGCTGCTGGACGGGCCGCGGCTCCAGGGGGACGCCTTCGAAGCGGTAGAAGCGCCCGGCATGCGAGGCCGAGCGCCCATGGAACAGGGCGCGCAGAATCGTGATGCCCTCCTCGAGCCGGGCCACCCGCTCGCTCGACTGCACGCCCATCACCGCGTGCTCGAGGGCCTGGGCCCGGGATTGCTCATCGGGGCCCCCGAGGCAGACGGCCAGCCAGGTGCGGCCGCCGGAGAGCACATCGAGGCTGGCCCACTGCTGGGCGAAGAGCACGGGGTGGCGGTGCACGAAGGTCGCCAGGCAGCCGACCCCGAGCCGCACCCGCGACGTCGCCGCCGCCAGCGCCGAGAGCAGCGTCACCGACTCCAGCCGGGGCTTGGCCAGCAGGCTGTCACCGACCCACACGGCGTCGAAGGCGCCGGAGGCCTCGGCAGTTACGGTGAGATCGATCAGATCGCGGGCCTTGATCACGCCGAGCACGACGGCGCGGTTGGTCAGCGTGAGCCCGAACGGTGAACGCGCCATGGTCCTCACCTCCCCGTGAACTTGGGCGGTCGCTTCTCGAGAAAGGCCCGGATACCTTCCTCGTAATCGCCGGTCGAGCGCAGCCAGGCGTAGGCCTTGCGCTCCAGCTCCAGCGCCGTCTCCAGCGGGGCATCCGCGCCCCGATTGAGGACGGTCTTGAGGGTCCTGAGCGCCAGGGGGGCCCGCTCGGCCAGCTCGCGAGCGAGCCTCAGGACCGCCTCGTCGAGCTTGTCGTCGGCGACGGCCTCGGTGATGAGGCCCCAGGCCTCGGCCTGCCGGGCGGGAATGCGCTGGCCCGTCATCATGAAGAGCTTCGCCCGCGTCATGCCGATGAGGCGCAGGGCGCGCTGGGTGCCGCCGCTGCCCGGGATCATGCCCAGCCTGATCTCCGGGAAGGCGAACTCCGACCGCTGCGTGGCCACGCGGAAGTCGCAGGCCAGGGCCAGCTCCAGCCCCGCGCCCATCGTGAAGCCGTCGATGGCCGCGATCACCGGCTTGCGACAGCGTTCGGCCCAGGACAGCGTGTCGCCCCACTCCTCGAGAGCGGCCGGCGCCAGGGTCAAGAACTCGGCGACGTCGCCGCCGGCGCTGAAGGCCCGGCCGCCGGCGCCGCGCACCACCACCACGCGCACGGTGTCGTCGCGGTCGAGATCCCGGAACAACGCCGGGAACTCCTCGCGCATGGCCACCGTCATGGTGTTCATCTTGGGCTGGCGATCGATCCAGATGGTCGCGATGGGCGGCGTCTGCTCCACCTTGAGGAAGTCACTCATCGGGAGGGCTCCGTGTACCGGCCCTCGCGCAGCAGCCGGCGCAGGATCTTGCCCGAGGCCGTCTTGGGGATGTCGGTCACGAGCACGATCCGCCGGGGGCGCTTGAACCGGGCCAGCCCGGCGCCCTCCCGGCAATACTCGTCCAGCGCCGCCGGCGTCAGATCGGGCGCGGCCGGGACGACGAAGGCCACGACGCGCTCGCCCCACCGCTCGTCGGGCTCGCCCACCACCGCCACGTCGCGGACGCCAGGGTGCCGGGCCAGGGCTTCCTCCACCTCGACGGGATGGATGTTCTCCCCGCCGCTGATGATCATGTCGTCCACCCGCCCGGCGACGTAGAGCTCGCCCTCGGCATCCACGTATCCCATGTCGCCCGTGAAGTACCAGCCGCGGCGCAGCGCTCGGGCGTCGGCGTCGGGACGGTTCCAGTACCCGGCGAAGGCCTCCGGAGAATCGAGGCGGGCGATGATCTCACCCTTCTCGCCGGCCGGCACCACCTCGTCGGGCTCCACGCGGCGCTCCGTGCTGGCGCGGACCACCCGCAGAGCGGAGTGCAGACCCGGGCGCCCCGCGCAGCCCGGCTTGAGGTGCACGTCGGGCCGGACGGAGAACGTGTAGATCTCCGTGGAGCCGTAGTGGTTGACGAACACACGGGGCCGGAACGCCTTCAGGCACGCCTCCGTCAGCGGCGCCAGCATCGGCGCGCCCGCATAGGCCAGCTTGCGCACCGAGGCCACGTCGGTCCGGGCCAGCTCCGGCGCGTGCACGAGATCGTAGAACAGCGTGGGAATCAGATAGAGGGCGCTCAGCCGCTCGTGCTCGATCAGCCGTAACGCGTGAGCCGCGGCCCAGTCCGCCTGACAGACGAAGCAGCCGTTGACGGCGACCATGCTGGTGAGCGCGTGAATGCCCATCGTGTGATAGAGCGGCATCACGCCCAGGGTGCGTTCCCCCCACTCGTAACCGCACTGGACCACGTGGGCCAGCGTCCCCGCGTAGTGATTGCGGTGGGTACGCGGCACGCCCTTGGGGCGACCGGTGGTGCCGGACGTATAGAGGATCAGCGAGAGGTCGGCGTCCATGGGCGCCGGGGGCCGCGCCGCCGCCGTCTCGTCCGAGAGCTGGGCAAAGGTGAGCTCGCCGGCCGCGGCCTGGGAATCCACGGCGATCAGGCGGACGTCGAGGCCCCGGGCCGCCTCGCGCACGCTCGGGGCCGTGGCGGCCTCGAACAGCGCCACCCGGGCCTGCGAGTCGTCGAGCAGGTAGGCGAGGTCCCCCGGCGTCGACCGGAAGTTGACGGGGACCGGCACACCCCCCAGGCGCTGCAAGGCCCAGTACGCGAGCACATGCTCCAGGCGGTTCTTGAGCACGAGCAGCACACGGTCGCCGCGGCCAAGGCCCAGCCGGCTCAGGCCTCGCGCCAGGGCAGCGGTCCCGTCGCCCAGCTCGGCGTAACTCAGCCGTGTGTCCCCGTCGACGACCGCGTCAGCGCCCGGATGTCGCAGCACCGCGCGCTCGAGCAGGCTGGCCAGGGTCACGGGACGAGGATGACCTTGCCCTTGTTCTTGCGGTCCAGCACGTACTGCACCGCGGCCGGGGCGTCGGCGAGCGGGAAAGTACGGTCGATCACCGGCCGGAGCCGCCCGGCCACGACGTGATCCAGGATCGTGCGCAGCTCGAGGATGGTGCCCAGGTTCGTCCCCACGATCGTGAGGTTCTTGGAGTAGACGTGGCGCAGGTCGAGCCGACCCCAGTGCGTGTCGTGAGAGCCGATGGAGACCAGCGTGCCGAGCCGGGTGAGGGCGTACGTGGATCGCTCGAAGGTCTCGCCGCCGATGTGCTCCACGACCACGTCCACGCCCCGCTTGGCCGTCCAGCGCCGAACCTCCTCGACGAAGTCCTGCCGCCGGTAGTTCACCACGTGCTCGGCGCCCAGCCCGCGGGCGAACTCGATCTTGTCGTCGCTGCCCACCGTGGTGATCACACGGGCCCCGGCCAGACGGGCGATCTGGATGGCCGCGCTGCCGACTCCGCTGCCGGCGGCCTGGACCAGCACGGTCTGTCCGGGCCGGAGGGCCGCCTTCACCACCAGCGCATGCCACGCGGTGAGCATGGCCAGCGGCAATGCAGCGCCGGCTTCGAAGGAGAGCCCGTCGGGCAGCGGCAGGACGTTGGCCGTCGGCACTTTCACCAGTTCGGCGTAGCCGCCGTCCTTGTGGGCGCCGAGATAGCCGTAGCGCAGGCACACCGTTCGTTCCCCGCGCAGACAGAACTCGCACTGGCCGCAGGACAAGCCGGGGAAGACGACGACCCGCTGGCCCCGAGGATGCCCCCCGGCCGCGGCCTCCAGCGTACCGGCGACCTCGCAGCCGTTGATGTGCGGCAGGCCCTCGGGCGGCGGGAAACGGCCGTCGAGCAGCAGCATGTCGACCTGGTTCAGCGCGCAGGCCCGGACCCGCACGAGCGTCTCGCTGGGGCCGGGGACGGGATCGCGATGGTCGTCGTAGATGATCTTGTCGGCGCCGCCGTGCTCCTTGAAGAAGGCCGCTTTCATGAACCGGCCTGGAGGAGTTGGCTCATACGACTGAAAAACTGGTCGGCCAGCATCTTGGACACGCCGCCCAGCATCCGCTGGCCGACGCCGGCGATGAGGCCCCCCACCTGGACGTCGGCGTTGTAGCTGACGCGCGTGCCGTTCTCGATGTCGCTGAGGGAGATCAGCGTCTCGCCGCGCACGAACCCGGGACCGCCGCTGCCCTCGACCATCATCCGGTACGAGTTGGGCGGCGCTTTGTCGGTGATCTTCACCTTGCCTTCGAAGGTGCCCTTCACCGCAGCGACGCCGATCTTCATGGTCGCCTTGAACTCGTCGTTGCCGATCGCCTCGAGCTTCTCGCACCCCGGGATCGCCTGGCGCAGCTGCTCGGGATCCAAGAACGCATCCCACACCTTCGCGCGCGGCGCAGGCACGTCGTGTGCACCTTCGATCTTCATCCGACTCTCCTTGTCGGAACGGGCGTTCCGGAACGCTTAGTGTATCAAGATGAGCGCTGCGTGGCACTGGCCTTGCAGCGTGGTGAGGCCGGGCCTCAGGCAGGCCCAGGAGGGCAATCTGATGAAAAGATTTCTCATCGGCATAGTCGCGCTCTTCGCAGGCGCGAGCCTCGTGGCTGGTTGTTCCGAGTCGCCGAACGACCGCATGGGCGGAGAGCGAAGCGATCGTCCACCGGCGGCATCGCCGCCGACGACGACGTCGCCGCCTACGATGACATCACCGCCGTCCACCACGACTCCATCGACCGGTTCGCCGTCGACCTCGCCATCGGGTTCTCCGCCGAGCCCGTCGGGCGGAACCACCAAATAGCCGCTCAGGCGGGGTAGGACTCCCTGCCGATCACTACCGCGGCGACCCTGGCCTCGGAGATCGGCGTGTCGACGTGCAGCGCCCCGGCGTCGATTCCGCGCACGATCCCGAGGCCGAGGGTCGCCCGCGTCGTATCGAGCAACCCGATCAGCGTCCCCTCCGCCAGCGAAGTGTTGGGGCCCGGCACCACCACCGCGCCACCCGAGTCCGTCACGCACACGCGGGTCAACGACAGCGTGATCCGGCGCGCCGGGGCGAAGTAGTCGTCGAGCCGCCGTTTCCGGTGGCGACGGCGGTCCTCCTGGCTGCGGGGGCGCGCGGCCGACCCCGCCGGCACACGCATCACGACCGGCCGCGTCGCGCCCGCGTAGGCGGCGACGATGTGGCCACACTCCCCGGCGCGCTCCAGGCAGATGACGAGGTCGGGGTCGGTCACTTCGATCTTGGCCTGCTTGAGCGCGCGCCCGAGCGGACCGCTGATCAGCCCACTGGTGTCGATGACGATGCGCCTGAACTGTCCGCGTCGCGCGCGGTCGAGCATGCGCCGCGTGCCGACGATCACGCGCAGCAGATGACGGGCCGGCGAGGTCACGCCGACGAAGTACAGGGCCACGACGTCGGCGTCGGCCAGGCGGCCGAGCCGGCGACGGACGCGACCCAGACCGATCGTCGTCGGCGGTCCGATCTCCGACTGGCCGAGGTCGGCATCGATGACGGCAACGCCCAGGCGGCGGGCGCGAAGGCTGTTGGCGATCGTGGTGACGAGCGTCGTCTTGCCGGTGTCGCTCTCGCCGACGACCATCGTCACCCCGGCCCTGGCCGCGCGCCGGACGGCCTCGCGCCATTCGGCAGGGACGACGACGACCAACTACTCGAGCGTGCGCAGGGCGCGGTCCATCCGGGCCAAACCTTCGCGGATCAGTTCGGCGCTGGTCGCGTACGACAGGCGGATGTGGGCGTCCGAGCCGAAGTCGAGGCCGGGCACCACGGCCACGCGCCCCTGCTCGAGCAGAAACTCGGCCACGTCGAGGGAGGAGGCCAGCCCCTTGTCGGCGGCCGTGCGCCGCCCCAGGAGCCCGGCGACGTTGGGAAAGGCGTAGAAGGCCCCTTTGGGCATCACGCAGCGGACACCGGGCAGCGCGTTGAGCCCGGCGATGATGATCCGGCGCCGTCGATCGAACTCGGCGGCCATCCTGGCCACGTCGTCCTGAGGCCCGGTCAACGCCTCCACCGCCGCCCACTGAGCGATCGACGCGGGATTCGAAGTGACCTGGCTCTGGACGTTGGTCATGGCGCGGATCAGCTCCCGGGGGCCGGCCGCGTAGCCGATGCGCCAGCCGGTCATGGCGTAGGCCTTGGAGCAGGTGTTGACCACCAGGGAGCGGGCCTTGATCTCCGGCCCCAGCTGGGCGATGGAGGCGTGGCGTCCCTCGAAGGTGAGGCTCTCGTAGCACTCGTCGGAGATCACCCAGAGTCGGTGCTCGACGGCCAGCCGCGCAACGGCCTCCAGCGCCGGGCGAGAGAAGACGGCGCCCGTCGGGTTGTTCGGGCTGTTCAGGATGACCGCCTTCGTGCGAGGCGTCAGGGCGGCGGCCAGGCGGGCGGGCTCGAGGTCGAAGCCCGCGTCCTCGTCGGTGGGCACGGGCACGGCCACCGCCCCGATCAGCGCAATCTGCTCGGGGTAGGACACCCAGTAGGGCCGCGGCACCAGCACCTCGTCACCGGGATTGAGCAGGGCCACGGCGGCGTTGAACAGGGTGTGCTTGGCCCCGACCGAGACGAGGATGTGGTCGGGATCGTAGTCCAGCCCGTTGTCTCGTTTGAACTTCGCGCACACCGCGGCCTTCAACTCCGGGATGCCGCCGACCTCCGTGTACTTGGTCTGCCCGCTCCGCATGGCCTCGATGGCGGCCTCTTTGATGCGCGGCGGCGTGTCGAAGTCGGGCTCGCCGGCGCCGAAGGAGATGACGTCGATGCCCTGCGCGCGCAGCGCTTTGGCCCGGGCCTGGACGGCGAGCGTCGACGACGGGGCCAGCGTCTTGATGCGCTCGGCGAGCACGGTCAGGCGGAGGCCTTGGGCGGGAACTTCTCGGCCAGCCGCTTCTCGACGACCGGCGGAACCAGCCCGGCCACCGCGGCGCCGTAGCTGGCCACTTCCTTGATCAACCGCGAGGAAATATAGGTATACCGCTCGTGGGGCATCAGGAACACCGTCTCCACGGTGCTGGACAGCTTGCGGTTCATCAGGGCCATCTGGAACTCGTACTCGAAGTCAGAGACGGCGCGAATGCCCCGGACGATGCAGTCGGCCCGCTCGCGCGCCACGAGGTCGATGAGCAGCCCGTCGAAGGCCACGATCCGAAAGTTGTTCTTCAGCTCGGCGGTGGCCTCGTCGATCATCTCCATCCGTTCCTGCCCGGAGAAGAGCGGCTGCTTGGCGGGATTGGCGACCACGGCGACGATGAGCTCGTCGAAAATGCGAAGGCTCCGCTGGATGACATCGATGTGGCCGTTGTGGATCGGATCGAACATCCCCGGATACACGGCGCGCTTGGCCACTAAAGATCTCCCGGCGGCGGCGGTTCGGACGGGGCATCGTAGGCTGGCCCCCGAAAGAAAGTCAAGGTTGTCTCCCCGAATCGCCGCGCCCGCAGGACGCGCAGCACGCCGACCTCGGCGCTCGGCGGCCGCTTGGTGAGGTGCTGGACGATCACGAACGCCGGCGGCGACAGGAGCCGGCCCGCCCCCAGCGTCTTCAGGACCGCCGAAGCCAGCTCCGACTCGTAGGGAGGATCCAGGAACACCACACCGAAGCGCTCCTGCTGGCGCTCCAGCCGGCTCAGCGCCCGACGCACGTCGATAGGCAGGATCCGGGTCGCCGAGGCCAGTCCCAGGGTGGCGACGTTCCGGCGGAGCGCGTCCACGGCCCTGGCGTCGTGCTCCACGAGCGTGGCCTGAGCGGCGCCGCGCGACACGGCCTCCAGCCCGACCGCGCCGGCGCCGGCGAACAGATCCAGGAACCGGACACCGGCGAGCCAGGGCGTCAAGGTGTCCATGAGCGCGATGCGCACCTGATCGGCCGTCGGGCGCGTGGTGGACCCGCGCGGCGTGACCAGACGGCGTCCCTTGAACGCGCCGGCGACGATTTTCATTGAACAGGGTGCGGGCACCCGGGCTTCGCCACGCCCGTGCCCCGCCGCAATCGCCCGCGAGGTTGTTCCGTTACTCGGCCCGAGTCGCGATCATCCACGGTCAGCCGACCGAGGCCAGGGCGAGCTTGCCGCGCCAGCGGGCGAGCAAGCCTTCGCGCAGGGCGCGGTGCTCCGGGTTCCGCAAATCGGGGTCGACGGCCACCAGAGCCTGGGCCTCGCGTCGCGCCTCCTCGAGCAGCGGCGCGTCCCGCAGCAGGTCGGCGACGCGGAACTGGGGCAAGCCCGACTGGCGGGTGCCGAAGAACTCGCCGGGCCCGCGAAGCTGCAGATCGACTTCGGCGATACGGAAGCCGTCCTGGGTGGCCACCATGGCCTCGATCCGGCGGCCAGCGTCGTCGGTAAGGTGGCCGGCGTGGAGCAGGATGCAGTAGGACTTCCAGGGCCCGCGCCCCACGCGCCCGCGTAGCTGATGGAGCTGGGACAGCCCGAAGCGCTCGGCGTGCTCCACCAGCATGACGGACGCGTTGGGCACGTCGATGCCCACCTCGATGACGGTGGTGGAGACGAGCACGTGGATCTCGCCGGCCTTGAACCGGCGCATGATCCCCTCTTTCTCCTCGAAGCCCAGGCGCCCGTGCAGGAGGCCGACGCTGAGATCGGGAAAGACCTCGCGGGCCAGACGGCGGGCCATGTCCGTGGCTGCCTTGAGGTCGACCGCCTCCGACTCCTCGACCAGGGGATAGACGACGTACACCTGCCGTCCCCCCTTCACCTGCTCGCGCAGAAACCGGTAGATCTCGCTGCGCTTGGTCTCCGTCCGCGCGACGGTCTTCACCGGCCGGCGACCCGGGGGCAGCTCGTCCAGCACGCTCACGTCGAGGTCCCCGTACAGGGTCAGGGCCAGCGTCCGCGGGATGGGGGTCGCCGTCATGACCAGGAGGTCCGGCTGCTCGCCCTTGGCCTTGAGCCGCGCGCGCTGGGCCACCCCGAAGCGATGCTGCTCGTCCACCACGGCCAGCCCCAGCCGGCGGAACTCCACGGCCTCCTGCACGAGCGCGTGAGTGCCGATGACGCAGGCGATGCGACCGGCGGCCACCTCGGCGCCGCGATCGGCGCGCTCACGCGCCTTCACCGATGCCGTCAACAAGGTAGTGGGAATGCCGAGGGGCTCGAGCAGTCGCCGGAACGTCAGGAAGTGCTGCTCGGCCAGGATCTCGGTCGGGGCCATGACGGCCGCCTGATGTCCAGCCTCCACGGCGGTGAGCACGCCGAGCGCGGCCACGACCGTCTTGCCCGACCCCACATCGCCCTGCAGCAGTCGGTGCATGGGTGCCGCCGCCGCCATGTCGCGGCGGATCTCCTCCCAGACGCGCTCCTGCGCGCCCGTGAGCGGCCACGGCAAGGCCGCCCGCAGCCGGGCCACCAGGGTTCCTGGCGGGTCCATGACGATGCCGCGCGCGCGCGCCGCACGGGACTTGAGAATGGCCAGCCCCAGCTGAAGAAACAGGAAATCGTCGAAGGCGAGGCGCCGCCGGGCCGCCGCCTGCGCCTCTTCGGTCTCCGGGAAGTGCCCATCGCGGATAGCGACCGGCAACGACACCAGCCGTCGCCGCCGGCGCACGGGCTCGGGAAGGATTTCCGGGACGTCCCCGACGAACCGCTCCACCAGGCTGCTCATGAGCCGGCGCAGCGGGCGCTGGGTGAGCCCCTCGGTCGTCGAGTACACGGGAACCAGGCGGCCCGTGTGCAGCCGGTCCTCGTCGTCGTTGTCGACGATCTCGAAGTCGGGATGCTGGAGCGTGATGACGCCGCGGAACCGGCCCACGCGGCCGTGCAGGACCAGGCGCTGGCCGCGCTTGAGGACCCGCCCCAGATACGCCGCCCGGAACCAGCTCGCCGTGACGAAGCCGCTGTCATCACGCAGGACGGCTCGGAAGGGCACCCCCGGGCGCCCGGGTGGCGGGGGGCTCAGTCCGACGATCACGCCGGAACAGGTCTGGGCCTGTCCGGGCTGGAGCTTCTGGAACAGGGTGAGCCGCGTGCGATCCTCGTGGCGCAGGGGCACGAAGAACAGGGCGTCTTCCACGGTGTGGAGCCCTTTTCTGGCCAACAGCGCTGCCCGATGCGGCCCTACGCCTTTGAGATACTGCAGCGGCGTGGCGATAGCCGCCGCGGGCGATGTTTGCGTCATCCCGTGGGCCATGCTATAAGCAGGGGCTGCCGTACGGCGACCGATTCATACCCGAGGGGTAACCATGGCTCAGCGGTGCGACGTCTGCGGGAAAGGGCCCGCGGTCGGCAATAGCGTCAGCCACGCGCACAAGCTCACGCGGAGGCGCTGGCTGCCCAACCTTATTTCGATGCGGGCCATGGTCGCCGGCAAACCGCAGCGCGTTCGCGTGTGCACTCGCTGTCTCAAGGCGGGCAAGGTCACCAAAGCTATTTAAAGCACCAGGGGCACAAACGGGAGGGGGCTTTCGCCCCCTCCCGGTCCAGTTGCAAGGTGGGAGGCCGCCACCCCCCACCAGGGGCACAACCCTACTTCTTCTTTTTGCCGGCCTTTTTCTTCTTGGCCATGTGCGCTCTCACCTCCTCTCGCCGTGGAGTGCTCGTCGGCTCTTGTTGTCGGCCTTACTTCTTCTTCTTCTTGGCCGCCTTCTTCTTGGCCATGGACGGGTTCACCCCCCTTCCTCTCACCCTCAGTAGCCCATCGCTTCGCGGCGCAGATGCTCGGCCTGCTCCGCCCCCCTGCGCTCGTAATGCAGGAGGTCGACGTAGAGCTGGGGCAGGCACACGACCTTGAGGCCGGCCTTCTCCAGCGCTCCGTGGAAGACGCCAGGATCGTAGGGGGTGAGCAGGTACAGCCCTCCCTCCCCCTCCGTAGTCGGCCGCAGTCCCAGGGCCGCGGCCACCGGGGCCGGATCACCTTCCAGGTAGCAATGCACAGCCGGGATCCGGATGTGCGGCGCCACCAGGGAGAGCCCGGCATTGAGCGAAAAGGCGTAGCGCTGGCCCGCCGCCGTGGCGGCTCGGGCCACCTCGCCCATGAACGTGCGGGTGACGCGCGCGGGCACGAAGTAGGACGAGAGCTCGTTCTCCCGATAGGTGTAGGACTCGCCCCAGTTCTCCAGCAGGTCGGCGGGCTTGGCGAGCCGGATCCGCTGCCGATCGTCGTGCTCGACCCAGGCCAGCTCCTCGAGGCGCTTGATGACGTTGTGCGAGTGGCCCAGGCTGACCCCGGCGGCCCGGGCCAGCTCCTCCAGCTTCCAGGCGCGCCCGGGCTCGGCGAGAAGAACACGGACCACGCGGGTCGCCCGCGGCGCGAACAGCGACCGGAGGGGGCGGGTCGACGGCCGGATGTTCCGCTTGCCCTCCTTCTCGATATGGACGTTCTCCAGGGCGAGGTAGCAGTTGCCGGACAGATCGATGTAGCCGAGGTTGTTCGACTTGAGGATGCGAGCGCTCTGCGGGCCGATGTACACGGCGGTAGCCATCGGATAGGCCGAGGGCAACTCCCTGCGGAGCTCGCTCAGCCGCGTGACGGCAGCCCGGATCTGCCGGGGCTGCCCCAGGGAGCAGACCTCAAGCACCAGGCGGTGCTCCTGCTCGCCGAGCCGGAACGTGACCTGCAAGTCCGCGGTCTGGTTGCCCACCTGTACATCGGTTGCTTCCGACCAATCCTTTGCTCTCGGGAAGATTTCCCGCAGCCGTTGAGCCGCCTGCCGCCGAATCTCCCCGGATTTCAGCATGTTTCGCTTGCCCCATCCCTTTCAGCATCTGCTGAAACCATAAGGAATGTTGAAAGTGGCTGTCAAGAGGAAAGTTTTCGGCGTGGCCTAGAACACTCCGGGAGTTGGACCTGACACCCGACGCGGCAGTGGCGAAATCCGAGGGCATCCAGAGTTGTTAAAACGAATCATGTGGTAGCTTTTAAGAAGTGCTGCTACTCTCGGACGCATTGGCCCACTTCCGCTATCCGCAATTCTGCGCCCTGGCCCGGGCGGCCGAGGTCGTGGGCGAGCGCTGGACGATGCTCGTCGTCCGCGAGCTGCTGCTGGGGCCGCGGCGGTTCAGCGACCTGCGTGAGCGGCTGGACGGCATCAGCGCGAGCGTCCTGACCGAGCGCCTCGCCCGCCTGGAGTCCGGGGGCCTCGTTGTCCGGCGCGCCCTGGAGCGCCCGGCCCCGGCGGTCGTCTACGAGCTGTCCGAGACGGGACGCGGCCTGCAGCCCGCCGTGTCCGCGCTGCTGCGGTGGGGAGCGCGGTTCCTGCTGCCGGCTCGTCCCCGGGAGCGGGTGGAAGCCGACTGGCTGCGGCTGGCCTTGAGCGCGTGTGCGCGGCGGGAGCCGACCCTGGAGCGCGCATTTGTCCTGCGCATCCGGGACCGGCGCGTCGAGGTGCTCCTGAGCGTGGTCGGTGGGCCGGGCGGCACCCGCGTGAGCGACCAGATCGAACCGTCCGGCGTCACGGTCGTCGCCGACCCGGCGACGTTGTGGGCCCTGATCAGCGGGACCTTGAGCGCCCGGGTGGCCCAACGCGAGCGGCGGGTCGAGCTGACCGGCGACGCGCAGGCCCTGGAGGCGTTGCCCGCCCTGTTCGAGGTCGGCTAGTCGCCCTGCCCTTCCGATCTCCCGTGCGCCGCGCGCCAGGCCGCTCAGCGCCGGCAGGAGTCGGTGATATATTCCCCCAGTCCGCGAAGGGGCAGGGCCCGCCCCGGAGAACGTCCGTCGCTCGATCTGGCGCGCGCACTGGGCCCGGGACGTCCCCGGGCCGGTGACGAGAGAGGGGGACATTCATGAGCATCACCCGCAGGCACTTCCTCAGGACGACGGGCGCGGTCGGCGGCGCCCTGCTTGCGCCGCGGCTGTTGACGGCGGCGCGCACCGAGGCGGCGATCTCGGCCACGCTCCGAGCCGGCGGCGGCACGGTGGGCGGCATCGGCTACGTCGAGATGACCGGCTTCGCGAAGACCGTCGGCGACGTCTACCCCGGCATCAAGATCAGCGTCGTGCCGGGCGGCTGGATCGGCAACATCCCCCGGACGAACAAGGGAGAGCTGGATCTCGCCTCCACGACCCGGATCATGACCAAGCTGGCCGTCCAGAAACAGGGCGCCTTCAAGCAGGACTACCCCAACGTCCGGGCCATCATGAACGTGCAGGACGAGTACCAGTTCATCGCCGTCGTCCGCAAGGACATCCCGGCCAAGACCGTGGCCGACATCGTGAAGCAGAAGATGCCGCTCAAGCTGACGACGCTGGCCAGGGGCAACGCCACCGAGTGGATCTGGCGAACCGCCTTCGAGGAGATGGGCGGAAGCTGGGACAAGCTGGGCGACTGGGGCGGCAAGATGAGCCACGTGGCCTGGGCCGACGGCGTCAACCTGATCAAGGACGGCCACGCCGACGGCATCCTGGCCGTGGTCACCGGCAAGATCGGCTGGCTGGTCGAGCTGACGACCGTGCGCGAGATGAAGTTCCTTCCCTGGGATCAGGACCTGCTCGATCACCTCACGAAGAAGTACGGCTTCGTGCAGGCCACGCTGCCGGCCGGGGAGTTCCGCGGGCAGAGCGAGCCGGTGAAGGCCCCCAGCGACGGCGGCGTCTTCGTGGCCCGGGCCGGCCTCGCGAAGGAGGTCGTTCACGCGTGCCTCAAGGCCGTCGCCGAGAACAGCGCCAAGTTCAAGACCTTCCACGCGGCGCTGACGCCCTTCAAGCCCGAGGCCATGGCCGAGCACCTGGGTGGCTTCCCCCTCCACGACGGCGCCCGGATGTTCTACCAGGAGAAGGGCCGGCTGAAGTCCTGACCTCGCGCTCATGATGCTCGACGCGCGGGCGGCGCGGTGGATGATCGGCGCGCTGGCGGTGGCGCTGTCGATCTTCCACCTGTGGGCCGGAGCGTTCGGAGCGTTCGAGTCGATGCTCCAGCGCACGGTCCACCTCATGACGCTGCTCGCGCTCTGCTTCCTCACCGTTCCCTGCTCTCCGCGCCTACCCGCGCGCGTCGCCGAGCGGATCGACCTCCCCCTGGGCCTGCTGGCGTTGGCCATCGACGCCTACCTCATCGTCGAGCACGACCGCATCGTGCGCCGCGAGTGGTACTACGGGCCGATGACGACGCTGGACGTCCTCTTCGGCGCGCTCACCATCGTCCTGGTCCTGGAGGCCGCCCGCCGGACCACGGGCTGGCCGCTGCCCACGATCGCCGGCGCCTTCGTCCTCTACGCCCTCCTCGGCAACCACTTCCCATCGCCGCTGACGATCCGCGCCACGGACCCCCTGACCCTGATCGACCACATGTTCCTGACCCCCCAGGCGATCTTCGGGACGCCGACCGGCGCGTCGGCGACGTTCGTGTACCTGTTCATCGTGTTCGGCGCCTTCCTGCAGGTCACCGGCGGCGGACGATTCTTCATCGACGTGGCCATGGCGATGGTCGGTCGCTTCACCGGAGGCGCGGCCAAGGTGGCGGTCATCTCCAGCTCGCTGTTCGGGACGATCTCCGGGCACTCCGTGGCCAACGTCTACGGCACAGGCACCTTCACGATCCCGCTCATGAAGCGCTTCGGGTACGGCGCCAACTTCGCGGGAGCGGTGGAGGCGGCGGCCTCCACCGGCGGGCAGATCATGCCGCCCGTCATGGGGGCGGCGGCCTTCATCATGGCCGAGTTCCTCGGTGTGGCCTATCTCAGCGTGATGGTGGCCGCCATCCTGCCCGCCTGCCTCTTCTATCTCTCCGTCTACCTCGGCGTGCACAACGAAGCGGTCAAGAGGGGGCTCCGGGGAGTGCCGGCCGAGGAGATCGACCCGCTGGCCGCGGTGCTCCGGCGCGGCGCCCACTTCGCCGTGCCCCTGCTCGTCATGCTCGTCCTGCTCTTTCGCGGGTACACGCCGTTCCGGGCCGCGTTCGCCGCCATCGTCACGCTGGTCGCGGTGGCGCTGCTGCGGCGGGCCACGCGGATCGGCCCCCGCCAGGCCTGGGAGGCGCTGGAGGCCGGCGCCCGGGGCTCCATCATGATCGCCACCACCGTGGGGTGCGCCGGGCTCATCGTCGGCGTCCTCGACCTCACCGGGCTCGGCATCAACTTCATCAGCGCCATCCTCGGGCTGTCCGGCGGCCTCTACCTGCCGACGCTCGTGCTCATCCTGCTGGCCTGCTTCGTGCTGGGGATGGGAATGCCGACGGCGCCCGCCTACATCATCGCGGCCCTGATCGGCGCGCCCACGCTGATCCAGATGGGCACGATCCCCATGGCCGCCCACATGTTCGTGTTCTACGGCGCCTTGCTGTCTTCCATCACGCCCCCCGTCGCCCTGGCCGCCTACGCGGGCGCGGCCATCGCCGGAGGCGATCCGTTCCGCACCGGACTCATCGCGGTGCGCCTCGGCTTCGTGAAGCTCCTGGTGCCCTTCCTCTTCGTCTACAATCCCGTGCTGCTCTGGATCGGCGGCTGGCACGAGATCGTCCAGGCCACGGTCACCGCAACGGTCGGGGTGTTCGCGCTGTCCTACGGGTTCGACGGCTGGCTGTGGGGCCCGGTGGGCCCGCTGCTGCGGGCGGCGTTCCTGGTGGCCGGCCTGGCGCTCATGGTTCCCGAGCTTTACACCGACCTGGCCGGAGCGGCGCTGTTCGTCGCGATCTTCGCCCTCCGGCTCCGGCACAGGCGGCCCCTGGCCGCGGCGCCGGTGCCGGCGGAGTAAGGAAGGCTGCGGGTCCTCGCAGCGCGGTTGGGCGGTCGCCGGCTCCCAGTCGGTCCTGCTGCGAGCGGATCAGGTCATCCAGTAAGCCGGCGCGCCGGATGGCGCACTAGTCGCCCTGCCCTTCCTCGATCTGGTGCATGGTCTCGTCGTCGAGCCCGAAGTAGTGGCCGATCTCGTGAACGACCGTCTCCCGCACCAGGTCCGTCATCTCCTCGCGATTGCGGCAGTCCTCCTCGATCGGTCCCTGGTAGATGGTGATGGTATCCGGCAGCACGTTGCCGTACGACGAGTCCCGTCGGGGCAAATCGACCCCGCGGTAGAGCCCGTACAGCGTGTCGGGCGGCTCGATGCCCATGTCGGCCAGCGTGTCGTCGTCGGGCCAGTCCTCGATCACGATCACGATGTTCGCCAGCCGTTCGCGGAAGGGGCGAGGCAACCGCCGAAGCGCCTTCTCGACCAGGGCTTCGAACTGCTGGCGGGTCATCGCGACGAGGAGGCGCGGCTCAGAGGCCGCGGACGCGCTCGACGTTGATCACGTCCGGGACGTCCCGGATGGCGGTCATGATGCCCTGGAGCTGCTCCAGGTCGGCGACCTCGACCACGAAGTGGTTCGTGCCCCGGCGGTCGTCGGTGACCGTGACCTCGGCCTTCGTGATGTTGCCGTTTTTCGAGGAGATGGCGCCGGTGATCTCGGACAGCAGACCGGGGCGGTCGCGGCCGATATAGACGGCGATGCGGACCGGCCGCGTCGCCGGCGCCTCCACGTCCCATTCCACGTTCACCAGGCGCTCGCGGTCCAGCACGCTTTTGGCCACGGTGAGGCACTCACGGGCGTGGATGGTGAGGCCGCGGCCCCGGGTGATGAAGCCGACGATGGCGTCACCGGGCAGCGGGTTGCAGCACCGGGCGAAGCGGACCAGGAGATCGTCCACGCCCCGGATCCGCACCCCCTGTTCGGCCTTGGGCCGGGTGGCGCTGGCCGCCTTGGGCTTCTCCGGCGGCTCCAGCATCGCCGCCGGCGGCGCCAGGCGGTGCAGGAGTTGGGAGACGGAGCTCTTGCCGTACCCCAGGGCCGCCAGCATATCGTCGACGCTGGGGTGGCCCAGGTCGGCGGCCACCTTCCGGGTCTCGTCCCCGCTCAGCAGGGCCGCCCCGTTCAAACGGTACTTCTTGGCCTCGCGCTCGAGGAGCTCGCGCCCGAGGGCGATGGACCGCGCGCGCTCCTCGATCTTGAGCCACTGGTTGATCTTCGAGCGGGCCCGGGACGACTTGACGATCTGCAGCCAGTCCCGGCTGGGGTGCTGGTTGGGCGACGTGACGATCTCCACGATGTCGCCCTGCTGGAGCGTGGTGCGTAGGGGCACCAGCTTGCCGTTGACCTTGGCGCCCACGCAGTGCTCGCCGACCTTGGTGTGCACGGCGTACGCGAAGTCGATGGGGGTGGACCCCTCGGGCAGGGACTTGACGTCCCCCTTGGGGGTGAACACGTACACCTCGTCGGGAAACAGGTCGACGCGAACGGTGTCGAGGAACTCCTGGGGATCTTTCAGCTCCTGCTGGGTCTCCAGGAGCTGGCGTAGCCAGAGGAGCGAGTCGTCGAGCTTGTCCTTCCCGGTCTTTCGTTCCTTGTACAGCCAGTGGGCGGCGATCCCCTCCTCGGCGATCCGGTGCATCTCGGTGGTGCGGATCTGGATTTCCACCGGATCGCCCTTGGGGCCGATGACCGTCGTGTGCAGCGACTGGTACATGTTGACCTTGGGCATCGCGATGAAGTCCTTGAAGCGGCCGGGCACCGGCTTCCACAAGGAGTGAATGACGCCGAGGGCGCCATAGCAGTCCCGCACGGAATTGGTGATCACCCGCACGGCGGTGAGATCGTAGATCTCGTCGAACTCGCGGCCCTGATCGTGCATCTTCTTCCAGATCGAGTAGAAGTGCTTGGGCCGCCCGCGGATCTGGGCCTCGATGCCGACCTCCGAGAGCTTGCGCTCGATGATCGCGATGGCCTGCCCGATCTCGGCCTCCCGCTCCAGCCGTCGCTTGGCCACCCTGCGCTGCAGGTCCACGTAGGCCTCGGGATGCAGGGCGCGCAGGGCCAGGTCCTCCAGCTCGGCCTTGACCCGGGCCATGCCCAGGCGGTGGGCCAGCGGGGCGTAGATGTCCAGCGTCTCCTGGGCGATCTTCCGGGCCTTGTCGGCGGTGAGGTATTGCAGGGTCCGCATGTTGTGCAGCCGGTCGGCGAGCTTGATCATCAGGACCCGCAGATCCCGCGCCATCGCCACCAGCATCTTGCGGAAATTCTCGGCCTGGCGCTCCTCCCGGGACGAGAACGCGAGCTTGCTCAGCTTGGTCACGCCGTCCACCAGGTCGGCGATCTCCCGCCCGAACTCCCGCTCCAGGTCGGCCTTGGTGGCCTTGGTATCCTCGATGACGTCGTGCAGGAGGCCGGCGGTGACCGTGACGACGTCCATCTTGAAGTCGACCAGGAGCCGGGCGACCTCCAGCGGGTGCGAGACGTAGGGCTCACCGGATGCTCGCTGCTGGCCACGGTGAGACTGCTCGGAGAAGCGGTAGGCGCGATGCAGCAACTCCAGGTCGGCGCCTGGCTGGTACTTCGGAACCTCCTCCAGCAGCGTCTCGAGTCGCGTCACGGCGCGTTAACCTCTGATTAAACATGTAATTTTACATGCTCGTCAGGCCTTGGCCACCGCTTTTTTCGGGCGCCGAACCCTGCCCTCCACGTAGCTGGTCCACTCCACGATGAGGGCGCCCGCGATGTAGATCGTCGAGTACGTGCCCGTGATCACGCCGACGAAGAGCGCGAAGGCGAAGTCCTCGAGCACCTTGCCGCCGAAGAACAGCAGGATACCGGTGGCGAAGAACGTGGTGAGCGCCGTGAGCACCGTCCGCGACAACGTCTGGTTGATGGCGACGTTGATCTGCTGGGCGAACGTGCTGCCCTTCAGCTGGCCGTGCCGGCTACGGTTCTCGCGCAGCCGGTCGTAGGCCACGATGGTGTCGTTCACCGAATAGCCGATGATGGTGAGGATGGCGGCCAGCACCGGCAGCGAAAACTCGCGATCGGTCAGGCTGAGCGCGCCCAGCGACACCAGGACGTCGTGAAAGACCGCGACGATGGCGGCCACGCCGCCCTTGAGGTCGAAGCGGATCGCGACGTAGATGAGAATGCCGATCAGCCCGGCGATGACGGCGTAGACGGCCTGCAGCTGCAGGTCGCGTCCGACCTGGGGACCTACGAACTCGATGCGACGGATCTCCATCTGGCCGAGCGTGGGATCGGCGGCTACCGCCTCCTGGACCCGGCGGCCGATCGCCTCGCTGCTGGTCCCGGCCAGGGGCAAGCGGATGACGAACTCGCGCGCGTCGCCGAACTCCTGGATCACGCTGTCCCCGAGCTCGATGCGGGCCAGGGCGGCCCGGATCCGTTCGACCGAGGGGGGCTCGGAGAAGCGCACCTGGAGCAGGGTGCCTCCCGCGAAGTCGATGTCGTACCGCAGCCCGCCCTTGGCGATCATCGAGGCCAGCCCGATGGCGATGAAGACCACCGAGATCAGGTACGCCCAGCGCCGCTTGCCGATGAAGTCGTAGCTCGGATTGGGAAAAAGCTGGATCATATGGAGATTCGTTCCAGCTTGCGGCGGCGCATGTAGAGGATGTCGAAGATGAGGCGGGTGAAGAACACGGCCGTGAACAGGCTAGCCGTCAGCCCGGTGAAGAGGGTCACGGCGAACCCCCGCACGGGGCCCGTACCGAAGTTGTAGAGGATCAGGGCCGTCACCAGCACCGTCACGTGGGTGTCTATGATGACCCGGAAGGCCCGCGTGAAACCGGCGTCGATGGCGGCCCGGGGGGTCTTGCCCACCCGCATCTCCTCGCGGATCCGCTCGAAGATGAGGACGTTGGTGTCGACCGCCATGCCGATGGTCAGCGCGATGCCGGCCAGCCCGGGCAGGGTCAGCGTCCCGCCGAAGGCGGCGAGGGCCGCCAACAGGAGCAGGAGATTCAGGCCCAGGGCCAGGTCGGCGATGAGGCCGGCCAGCTGGTAGTACACCAGCATGAAGGCGAACACCGCCATGCCCGAGGCGCTGATGGCGATCAGCCCCTGCCGGATGGAGTCCCGTCCCAGCGACGGCCCCACCGTGCGCTCCTCCAGCATCGTGACCGAGGCGGGCAGCGCGCCCTCCCGCAGCACGATGGCGAGATCGCGGGCCTCCTCGATGGTGAACTGCCCGGTGATGACGGCGCGGCCGCCGGGGATGCGCTCGTTGATGCGGGGGGCCGAGTACACGCTGCCGTCGAGGATGATGGCCAGATGGCGGCCCACATTCTGCTCGGTGATCTCGGCGAACCGCTGGCCCCCGGCCGCGCTGAACGTGATGGAGACCTGCCAGTTGCCCGGAGAGTTCGGGTCGGCCTGCACGCTGGCGTCGGTCAGCTCGGCGCCGGTGAGGAGCGTCCGCTTCTGGACCACGTAGGGGACCTTGCGCTCGGTCTCGCTCTCCCGGTCCCGCCGCCGCTGGTAGAGGATTTCGGAGGTCTCGGGCAGACGCCCGGCCAGGGCGTCCTCGACCGAGGTCTGCTCGTCGAGCAGCCTGAATTCCAGCAGGCCGGTCTGACCGATGAGGGCCTTGGCCCGCTCGGGATCCTGCACCCCGGGAAGCTGGATCAGGATCCGATCGCTCCCCTGCCGGGTGATGGTGGGCTCGGACACGCCAAACTTGTCGACCCGGTTGCGGATCTTCTCCAGCGCACCCCGGACGGCGAGGTCGCGCTGCTGCTGCTGTTCTCGCTCCTGCATCACCAGCGTGAAGCGGGCGGCCGCCTGGTCTTCGTCGCGCCGATCGAACGTGGAGAACTCGTTCACGACGGTGAGCGCGTCGTTCCAGTTCTGAGCGCTGGCGAGCTGCACGGCGATGGCCGCGTTGCCCTCGCGGGCCACCCGGCGGACCGCGATGCCCCGCCGCTCCAGCGCGGCCTTCAGGTCTTCGGCCACCCGTTCGGTCTGGGCGGCGATCGCCTTGTCCGCCTCCACGCCCAGCACCAGGTGGATGCCGCCCTGGAGGTCGAGGCCCAGGTTGATGCTGGAGCGCAGCGGGTACAGGTACCACAGGGAGCCCAGGATGACGGCGAGGACCAGACCGCTACGCCACCAGAGGTGTTTAGGCATCTTTCTCCGACGCGCCCGCCGTCACGATGCGACCTACGGAGGCGCGGTCGAACTCCAGCTTGACCTGATCGGCCACGCGCAGGGTGACGGTGTGCTCGGTGAGGCCGGTCACCGTGCCATGCAACCCGCTCGTCGTCACGACCCGGTCACCCCGCTTGATGGCGCTCAGCATCTGCTCCCGCTCTCGCTTCTGCTTCTGCTGCGGGCGGATGAGGAGGAAGTAGAAGACGGCGAAGATCGCGGCGAAGAAGAGCAGCTGCATGGCGATCGCCCCGCTCCCCGCGCCCCCCGGCGGCGCCGACGAGGCCAGAGCGATGTCCGCGGCATGAACCACATCCATGGAAGGTCAGGCCTCCGATTCCGACTCCAGTGAAACGCCTTCGGATGATACAAGAGTTTGGGCCAAAAACCGAGCCCGGAATGGCCCGAAGGCTCCCGCCGCGATGGCCGTTCGCATCTGCGCCATGAGGCCGAAGAAGAAGCGCAGGTTGTGGATCGTCAGCAGGCGGTAAACCAGCAGCTCGGCCGAGACGAAGAGGTGGCGCAGGTAGGCGCGCGAGAACCGCCGACACGTGTAGCAGTCGCACTGCTCGTCCAGGGGACGGCCGTCGCTCACATAGCGCGCCTGTTTGATGACCAGCGGACCCTCGGCGGTGAAGCACTGGCCGTTGCGGGCGTTGCGTGTGGGCAGCACGCAGTCGAACATGTCCACACCACGGGCCACGCACTCCACGAGATCCTCGGGCTTGCCGACGCCCATCAGGTAGCGCGGCTGATCAGCGGGCAGCAGGGCGGTCGCCGACGCCGTGAGGCCGTACATGACCGGCTTGGGCTCCCCCACCGCCATGCCACCGATCGCGTAGCCGTCACAGCCCAGCGCCACGGTTTCCTCCACGGCGCGGCGGCGCAGGTCGGGGTAGCTGCCGCCCTGTACGATCCCGAAGAACGCCTGGCCCGTGGGTCCGTCCTGGGCATGGGCCGCCCAGGCCCGCCGCGACCAGCGGCCCGTGAGCCCCAGCGACCGCTCGGTCTCGGCGTGGCTGGCCGGGTAGGCCAGACACTCGTCGAGGGGATGGACGATGTCCGAGCCCAGCGCCCGCTGGACCTCGATGCTGAGCTCCGGCGAGAGGAAGTGCGCGGAGCCGTCGATGGGCGACTGGAACTCGACCCCCTCCTCGGTGATCTTTCGCAGCCGGGCCAGGCTGAAGACCTGGAATCCGCCCGAGTCGGTCAGGATCGGGCCGTCCCAGCCCATGAACCGGTGCAGACCGCCGAGCTCGCGCACGAGCCCCGGCCCGGGCCGGAGCAGCAGATGGAAGGTGTTGGCCAGCACGATCTGCGCGCCGACCTCACTCAGATCCTCCGGGGTCAGGCTCTTCACGGTGCCCCGCGTGCCCACGGGCATGAACGCGGGGGTCTCGATCGGCCCGCGCCGGGTGAGGAGGCGGCCCCGGCGCGCGTCCCCATCGCGGGCGAGCAGCTCGAACTGCACCGGGCTGGCGCTCATACGATCAGCGTGGCGTCGCCGTACGAGTAGAAGCGATAGCCGCGGGTGAGGGCATGGCGATAGGCGCGGAGGACGAGGTCGCGCCCGGCGAAGGCGGCCACCAGGACCAGGAGCGACGAGCGGGGCAGATGGAAGTTGGTGAGCAGTGCGTCGACGACCCGGAAGCGGTACCCGGGCGTGATGTAGAGGTCGACGTGTCCGTCTGTGGGGTGCACCTGGCCGTCCGCAGCGGCGGCGCCCTCGAGCGCGCGGGTGGTCGTCGTGCCCACCGCGACGACTCGCCGGCCTTGCCGCCGGGCGGTGTTGACCGCGGCGGCGACGGCCTCGGGAATCGCCACCGGCTCCGGGGCCAGCACGTGGTGCTCCACGTCGCGCGCCCGGATCGGCCGGAATGTCGCCGGCCCCACGTGCAACGTCAGCTCGTGGACCTCGATGGCCCGGCCGCGCAGCGCCTGCAGCAGGTGGGCCGTGAAATGCAGCCCGGCCGTGGGCGCCGCCACCGAGCCGGACGGCTTCGCGTACACGGTCTGGTATCGCTCCCAGTCGTCGGGGGTAGGCTTGGCATGCCGCGCGATGTACGGCGGCAGCGGCGGCAGCCCGTGAGCGTCCAGCAACTGGGCGATGGTGCCGTCAGGCCGCTCGAGCACGCGCGATCCGTCGTCGGCCACGCCGACGACGGTCAGGCGAATGCCCGGCTCGCCTCCCGCGCGCAGGCGGGCGCCGGGAAGGCAGCGGCGTCCCGGGCGGACCAGCGCCCGGCCGCGGGACGCCGCCTCGGCGTCGAGGAAGAGGAGCTCCACGGGCCGGTCGGACTCGTCACGCGCCATGACCCGGGCGGGGATCACGCGCGAATTGTTGAGGACCAGGCAGTCGCCCGGGCGCAGGAGGGACGGCAGGTCCATGAACGTCCGGTCGGTGAGGGCGCCGGTGCCGCGGTCGATCAGCAGCAGCCGCGCGGCGTCACGGCGCTCGGCCGGGGCCTGCGCGATCGCCGCGGGCGGCAGCTCGTAGTCGAACGCCTGCAGTTCCACAACCGCCTCAGTCTACATGCCCCCGGCCGGGATGCCGATCCGGTCAGCCGATCCGCGAGCCCGGGGCCACGGGCCGTTCCGGCTCCAGCAGCACGACTCCGCCCTCGCCGTCGTAGGCCCCCAGCACCAGGACCTCGGACAGGAACGGGCCCACCTGCTTGGGCGGGAAATTGACGACGGCGACGACGTGGCGGCCGATCAGCTGGTCGAGCCGGTAATGCCGGGTGATCTGGGCGCTCGAGCGCTTGACGCCGAGCGGGCCGAAGTCGATCCACAACCGATAGGCCGGCCGGCGGACTTCGGGAAACTCACGAGCGTCGGTGACGACGCCGACGCGGATGTCGACGGCGTCGAAGTCGGACGGGGCGATGGGCGGGCGTGGCTCCGTGGCTAGCGCTCGTCGAGCAGGCCCACCGTGGCGCCCGGATAGTAGAAGCTGAGGATTTGGCGGGCGGAGTACCCTTGCTCCCCCATCGCCCGGGCGCCCCACTGACACAATCCCACGCCGTGCCCGTAACCACGGCCGGAGAAACGGGCGGTCGGGCCATCGATCACCACCGTGAACAGCGTGCTGCGCAGGGTGTCGTAGCCGATCATGCGGCGGAAGTCGTGGCCGCGCACCCGTACGGCGCCGCGCGTCCCCCGCAACGTGACGGCGGCCGCGCGCCGCGAGGACGTGCGCTCGCTGACCCCGATCGTGGTGAGCCGTCCGACGTCGATGCCCTGGCGTCGCAGCAGCTCGTCGAGCTCCCGCAGAGGCAGCTCCAGCTGCCAGGAGAAGTGTGGCGACGCCCCGGAGAAGGGGCACACCACCGGCTGCAGGGCGGGCATGTTCCGGGCGGCAAAGACCAGTCGAGGGTCCTCGGTGTGCCCCCCACACTCCGTGTGATAGAAGGCCGGGAACAGTGCGCCATGCTGACGCAGCACCTGTCCGGCCGTCTCCTGAACCGCCGCCCACAGCGGCGAGCCCGTCGGCACGCGGCCGGCGAAGAGCTGGTTGGCGGTGGAGGCCACGATGTGAAAGGCTCGGCCGGGGCCCAGGTTCCGATGGTGAGCGGCGTAGGTGCGGGCCACGATGGCTTGCGCGCGCAGGGCCTCGGCCGGCCAGCCCTCGCCGGCCTCGCCGCGCAGCACGCCGACCAGGTATTCCTCCAGGGGCAGCTCGTTGACCACGGCGATACCGGCGCCGTGTCGCACCAGCTCGATGGTTCCGCCGTACTCGCGGCCGTTCAGGCGGATGGGACGGCCGCTGCGGAGGTGAAACCCCCGCGCCGCCCGCCGGCCGATGGCGATGGCGGAATCGGTCGATGTGGCCCGCACGAGCCCCGTCCGCCAGCCGCTGCGGAGGGTCCCGGCCAGCGGCCGCACCTCGATGTCAGTCCCCTGAAGCTCCACCGTCTGCGCTGACTCCACCAGCGCGACCCGGATCGTGCCGGAGGCGTCGGCTCCGGTGGCCCACCCGGCCAGGACGGCGAGGACGGCGAGGGCCAGCCGGGCCGCGATACGTCGCGGGAAACGGGCGGGGGTCACTGCCGCCGGCCGAGCCACCAGAGGATCAGCGTGAGGATCATGCTGATGATCAGCGAGGTCGCCAGGGGAAAATAGAACGTCCAGTTGCCGCGCCGGATATAGATGTCCCCCGGCAGTCGCCCGATCCAGGGCACCCGACCGGCCAGGAGCAGGATCAGGCCCAGGCCGACGATCAGCACCCCGACGACGATGAGCAGCTTGCCGATGCCGGTCATGGGCCCGGCTCATCTCATTCGAACAGGGTCGCCTGCCCGCCGGCGGCCGCGGGCGGCTGTTTGCCGAGGTGCAGATAGGCCTCCCGGGTCGCCCGACGGCCGGTCGGCGTGCGCACCACGAATGCGATCTTCAGCAAGTAGGGCTCCACCAGCTCGGTGAGGGACTCGGCCTCGTCGTTGATGGTCGCGGCCACCGCCTCGATACCCACCGGCCCGCCCCCGTAATGGTCGATGATCGCGCTCAGGAAGCGGCGATCGAGCCGGTCGAGGCCCCGGCCGTCGACGCCCTCCCTGTCCAGGGCGTCCCGGGCCAGGCCGAGCGTGATGACGCCGTCGCCTGCGACCTGAGCGTAGTCGCGCACCCGCCGCAGGAGTCGGTTGACGATGCGCGGGGTGCCGCGGGAGCGACGGGCGATCTCGGCCGCGCCGTCGGGCTCCACCCGGGCGCCCAGGATGGCGGCCGAGCGGCTGACGATGCGGGTCAGCTCGACCTCGGAATAGAAGTCCAGGTGGTGCAGGATGCCGAAGCGCTCGCGCAGCGGCGCCGAGAGCATTCCCGGTCGGGTGGTGGCGGCCACCAGCGTGAAGGGCCGGAGCGAGTATTTGAGGGTGCGGGCGTGCAGGCCACGGTCGATCACGAAGTTGACCGCGAAGTCCTCCATCGCCGGGTAGAGCAACTCCTCGACGGCCCGCGGCAGCCGGTGGATCTCGTCGATGAAGAAGACGTCGTGCTCGGCCAGGTTGGTGAGGATCCCCATCAGGTCGGCGCCCCGCTCGACGGCAGGCCCCGAGGTGGTGATGAGGTTCGTGCCCATCTCGTTGGCGATTACGCCGGCCAGGGTGGTCTTGCCCAGACCGGGTGGACCGTAGAGGAGAACGTGATCGACGCACTCACTGCGCTGCCGAGCCGCCTCCACCGATACCCGCAGGCTGGCCACCGCCTGCTCCTGTCCCACGTACTCCTCGAACGACTGGGGCCGCAACTGCCGCTCGAGCTGGGCCTCCTCGGGCGCGGCCAGCCTGCTCAGCACGCGGGCGTCTTCCGGGGGCGCCGGGCTCACGGGCCTTTCACCCCCCGGTAGATCTCGTCGAAGAGTTCCTCGGCCGAGGCGATGCCGGGCCGCCGTGTGAAGGCCTCGGTGATGAGCTGGGAGGCCTCGCCGGGCCGGTGTCCCAGCTGCTTGACCAGCACTTCCCAGACCAGCTCGCGCAAGGCATCGCCCGAGGCGGCGGACGGCGTCGGCGTCGGCTCGCTCACCGCCTCGTGGACCAGGGCGAACTTCGCGACTTTCCCGTGCAGCTGGGCCACGATGTTCTTGGCCTTCTGGGGACCGATCCCGGGCAGCGAGCGCAGGTACTTCTCGTCCTGGCGGGCGATGGCCGAGGCGATCTCACCGACCGGCGCGGCCAGCGCCCGCGCGGCCACCATCGGGCCCATGTCCTTCACGGTGATCAGTTTCTCGAAGAACTCCCGGTCCAGCTCGGACGTGAAGCCGATCAGGACGGGCCGGGGCTGATCCCGGGTCGCGTGGTAGTACGTCACCAGCGCGACCTCGCTCCCCTTGTCGCCGTCCTCGGCGGCGAGGTGCTGCAGCTCGCCGAGCACGATGGGCGGCAACAGGACTTCGTAGCCGATGCCGCCCGTCTCCAGCACGATGCGATCCTCCAGCCGGCGCCGCAGGCGCCCACGCAGCGACGCGATCATCGACCGGTACTCTGCGGGGTGACTACGACCTTGGTTGCGCCTCGCGTGAATCGGGGAGGAATCGGAGGGGGCGTCTCGACCCCTCCGATGCGGAGTCGGTGTATCCCGGTGAAGGCCAGGGCCAGAGCGTCGGCCACATGAGAGGGGCGAGGGGGCTCCCCCAGGCCGAGGAGCCGCTGAACGCTCCGCCCGACCTGTTCTTTGCCGGCCGCGCCGTTGCCGGTGACGGCGCGCTTGACCTCGGCCGGCGCCAGGGCCAGCACGTTCACCGCGCGCTGCTGAGCCGCCAGGCACGCCACCCCGCGTGCATGGGCCATGAGCAGGGCGGTGCGGGGAAAGCGGTACTCCGCGTAGAGATCCTCGAGGGCCACGGCCGCGGGGGCATGCCGGTCGAGAAGGGCCGCCACCCCGTCGTAGATCTGTTGAACCCGTTCCTCCAGCGAGAGGCGCGCGCTCGTCTCGATCACGCCCGCGCCCAGCACGGTCGTCCCGGCCGGCGTCGACTCCAGCACGCCGTAGCCGAAGGCGACCAGACCGGGATCCAGCCCCAACACCCGCGCGCCCGGCGCGACCGCCATCTCAGGCAGCCGAGATCGCCTCGAGGACCTCGTCGGGAATATCGTAGTTCGAGTACACCGCCTGGACGTCGTCCAGCTCCTCGAGCGCTTCGATGAGCCGCAGGACCGCGGGCGCGTCCTTGCCCTCCACGCGCACGGTCGACTGGGGCAGGAACGTCACCTCGGCCCGCAGCACCGGCACGCGATGCTGCTCCAGCGCCGCCCGGACGGCGTCCATTTCACCAGGGACGGTCACGATCTCGAAAACTTTTTCAACGCGTTTCATGTCGGTGGCGCCGGCCTCCAGCGCCTGCGCCAGGAGCTCGTCTTCCCCGATCCGCTCGGCGTCCACCTGGATGATCCCCTTGCGCTCGAAGATCCAGGCCACCGTGCCGGCCGAGCCCATGTTGCCTCCATGCTTCTCGAAGGTGTGCCGGATCTCGGGCGCCGTGCGGTTGCGGTTGTCGGTCAGCACGCGCACCAGGGCGGCCACGCCTCCGGGGGCGTATCCCTCGTAGGTGATCTCTTCGTAGGACTCGCCCGGCAGCTCGCCCGTCCCCTTCTGCACGGCACGCCGGACATTGTCCTGCGGCATGTTCGCCTCTTTGGCGGCTTCCATGGCCGCCTTGAGCCGCATGTTGACCTTGGGGTCACCGCCGCCGTTGCGGGCGGCGACCGTGATTTCCCGCAGGATCTTCGAGAAGAGCTTGCCGCGCTGGACGTCCGTCTTGCCCTTCTTGCGCTTGATCTGCGACCACCGTGAATGCCCTGACATGGTCCCTACCTTCTTTCCCCTGAGCTGTCGTTGAGGATGGCCGCCTTCAGGCGCTTGACCCGCTGCAACCGCTGCTCGCGCCGGACCAGTGCGGCGTCCCAGCGCCGCTGCTCGGCCGGCGTCCGGGGCGTGAAGGGCGGGCAGGGGCGCGGCCGGAGGTCGGGCCCGAGATGCACGAACGTCAAGAAGGCCGTGCAGGCTTCGCGGGCCTCGCCGGTCCAGGCTTTTTCGGCCAGCACCGTGACGCCGATCTCCAGCGACGACGTGCCGACGTGGTTGAGGCCAGCCTTGAAGATGACGACCTCGTGGGTGTGGATCGGCGAGTAGAAATCCATCGCGTCCACGCAGGCGGTCATGACCAGACCGCGGCAATAACGCATGGACAGGATGCCTCCGGCCTCGTCGAGCTGCCGCAGGAGCTTGCCGGCCGACATCATGGAGCCGAACAGCACGTCCTCGGGCAGCACCGGCCGCACCGACTCGAAGTGGAAGGTCGACGCGACGGCCGGGATTGTTGTAGCGGGTGCCGCTTGCTCGGATAGCTCCGAGGGTGGCCTGTTCCCGGTACGGCGTGGCTGCGTCTCGCGCGATCGCTCGCCCTGGGTCCGTTCCCGGTGCTGGGCGAAGCGGGCCAGACGTACCTCACGGCGCTGCCGGGCCTCCTCGACCAGTCTGGCCTCGGCGGTATCGGCCGGCACGATGCGGTCTCGGACGGGGCGCGGGCGCTCGTCTTCACCCACGCTGACGAAGACCAGATGCGAGTTGAGCGTGACGCTGCGCTGGCCGGTGACGACGTTCTCGGCCCAGACCCGCACTCCGACCTCGAGCGAGCTACGGCCGACGTACTCGACTTGAGCCCGGAGGATGGCGATCTCGCCGACCCGCACCGGGTGCAGGAAGTCGATGTCGTCCATGGCGCCCAGCGCCACCATGCCCCTGGCCAGCCGGGCCGCCGCGAGGGTCCCGGCCTCCACGATCCATTCCATCATGCGGCCGCCGTGGATCAACCCCGGGGCGCCGGCGTGCTCGGGGAACACCCATTGGATCTTCTCGACGGTGGTCTGGGCGATCGTCGGCATCGTCGACACACACGCCCCCGACCGGGGATACGGAGGCTCGCTTGTTGTAACACGGCCGCGTGCGAGCGTGCAATTACGGGCGCGGCCCGGACAGCGCTTACGGGCTGTCCAGGGGCGCGGAATCGACGGGCTCCGCGGGCGGGAGGCCCTCCAGGGCGACAGTGGAAAGACGGGGGAACCCGGTCGGGTGCAGACGCAATCCCCGCAGCTCGGGCCGCGCCACGGCCCACAGCAGCTTCACGTACAGGGGCAGCCAGGGCGTCTCCTCCGCCAGCACGGTCTGAGCCCGCTGATAGAGACGCTGGCGCTCGGGACGGAAGCCTAGCTGGCTGGCGCGGATGAGCACGTCGTCCAGCTGGGGATTCCGATAGAACGACACGTTGAAGGTCGGCCGGTCCTTCACGATTTCTTCGCTGGTGGACAGGGGGAACAGGAACAGGTGCGGGTCACCGGCACTCACGGTCGCCTCGGCCAGAGTCATGTCGTGATCGCCCGCCGCGCGCGCGGCCGCCGCCACCTCGGACGGCTCGATCCGGAGCTTCACGTCGATGCCAGCGGCCTCCAGGCTCAGGCGCAAGGCTTCCGCGACGGCCTTGGTATCGATGCTTCCCGCGTCGTCGGGGGCGAGCAGGGTCACGCTGGACCCCGCCGCCCACCCGCCCTCCGTCAGGGGCGACGCCCCCGCCCGCCGGCTGCCCCCCAGAACGGGAAACCCCTCCCGTCGTGTCCACACGCCGGGCGGAAGGTACGACTGGAGCGGCACCGCGGCGGGACCGAGGGCGGCGCCGATCACCGCCGGGTCGATGGCGCCGGCGATCGCCTGCCGGAGCTTCTTGCGCGAGAAGGGCTCCCGTTCTGTCTGAAACGCCAGGTAGCCCACCTGCGGGCCCGGGATCGAGAGCGCTCCCTGCGCGCGGCGCGGTGGGCCGACCGGAAACCAGATATCCAGCGCCTGGGCGTCGAATTCGGCCTCGGCGCGGTCATCGTCCGCAACGTGGAGGAAGACCAGCCGCTCCGAGCGTGGGGGGCCCGCCCAATGATCCGGGAAGGCCTCCAGCACGATGCGGCCGCCCGAGATCTCGGCCAAACGATAGGGTCCGGTTCCGACCAGCCGGGGACGACCGCCGGCGGACGCGGCCACTTCCCGCGTCACACCGAATCCCGGATGCGCCAGCACCGTCAAAAGAGGTGCGTAGGGTTGGCTGAGCGTGATCTGGACGGTCCGGGCGTCGGCGGCGCGAATCTCTTTCACAACGCCTGGCGCGCCGCGCAGGAGGGCGGACCAGACGGCGGCAGCCGGCCGTGTGCCGATCTTCAACGGACGCTCGAGGCTGGCGACGACGTCAGCCGCGGTCAGTGCCTTTCCGTCATGAAAGCGCACGTTGTCACGCAGGATGAAGCGCCACACCAATCCCTCGCGGGACACCGTCCACCGGGTGGCGAGGGCTGGCTCGACATCGGTGGAGGCCGGGCGGTGGGCGACGAGCGTGTCGAAGATCTGGCGCTCGATCAGCGGGCCGGCGCCCTCAAGCGCGGTACCGGGCTCGATCTCGGCAGGAAGCTCCGAGATTCCGATTCGAATTCCCGGCGGCTCCGCCGCGAACTGGGCCGATGTCGGCGCGCCGGACGCCAACACGAATGCGAGCGTGGCGACGAGCGCCCCGAACGCAAGGCGGTTGGGCATATGCCCCTTATACGTGGAACCCTCGCCGTGCGCCAACGGTTTGACGAAAAGACGGTGGAGCGTCGATCCGGTATGGAATTTGCTGGATCAGGACGTGACGCCCGCGGCGAAACGGCAAAGTCGCGCCGTAAACGCCGCTGAACCTTGACTTTCCTACGGGCAGTGGCCATACTCCATCACGAGTTGGATGACCGTGTGATGCGGCTCACCAGCGCTCGGCACAAGAGGGATGGGCAATGAAGGAGTTCGACAAGAAGAGTAGTCCCGGACGAGAAGGCTTCTCCAAGTTCCTTCCCGCCATGTCGGATTCCGGCACCCGTCGTCGGCTGACCGAGTACGAGATCCAGGTGCAGGACTTACAGGCGTATGTCCGTTCCCTCGAGGGGGAAACGGTTCATCTGCGCAAGAAACTGGAAGACATGCCCAAGGAGTTCATGGTTCTCGAGAACAAGCTACGCGAGGCGAACCGCCAGCTCGTGCAGGCGTTCAATCAGAACGAAAAGCTGGTGAACGCGCTCTACGAGGCGCGCGAGCAGATCACGGCGCTCAAGGAAGAGGTCGACAAGCTCTGCGCCCCGCCCTCGACCTATGGGGTCTATCTCTCCACGAACGAGGACGGCACCGTCAACATCCTGGCTCAAGGCCGCAAGGTGAAGGTCAACCTGCATCCGGCCATCAAGGCCGACACCCTCAAACCAGGCCAGGAGCTCATCCTCAACGAGGGCCTCAATGTCGTCGAGGTGGCCACCTACGAGATCCAGGGCGAGGTGGTGATCCTCAAGGAGCAGCTCGACAACGAGCGCGCGGTGGTGACCCTGCGCGCCGACGAGGAGAAGGTGGGGATCATCGCCGACCCGCTGCGCTCCCTGCGTCTGAAGACCGGTGATCTCATCCTCATGGACGCCAAGTCCGGCTACCTGCTCGAGAAGCTGCCCAAGAGCGAGGTCGAGGATCTGGCCCTGGAGGAGGTGCCCGACATCGGCTACGACGACATCGGGGGCCTGGTCACCCAGATCGAGGCCATCAAGGACGCC
>DASTFB010000075.1 GCA_035709005.1 Candidatus Methylomirabilota bacterium
GGGGCACCGCCCCTCAGCTCAATAAAGCATTCGCCCGGGGCGGTACCCCCGTCCCCGCTCGCCCCTCTGCGCCGCCTGGAAACGTCGCGAGGCCGGACCCGGGCTTGCCGGTGGCGGCCACGCCGGCCACGCGGCGGCTGGCCCGCGAGCTCGGCGTCGACTTGCGCGCCGTACAGGGCAGTGGGCCGGGCGGGCGCGTCACCGACGACGACGTGCGGGCCGCCGCATCGACCGGGCCCCGCGTGACGGCGGCGCCCACGGCGGAAGCGGCCGAGCGCCCAACGGCGAAGCCCTTGACCACCGTTGGGGTCGAGCCGCCGCCGCTGCCCCGGTTCGAGCAGTGGGGGCCGGTCGAGCGCCAGCCCCTGTCGCACCTGCGGCGCACGATCGCCGAGCGGATGACGCTCTCGGCCACGGTGATCCCTCACGTCACGCACTTCGATCGCGCCGACATCACCGATCTCGACGCGCTCATCACCCGTAACGTCGAGGCCGCCCGCGAGCGCGGGATCACGCTCACCCTCACGAGCTTCCTGCTCAAAGCGGCGGCCCTGGCCTTGGCCGAGCACCCCCGCTTCAACGCCAGCCTCGACCCGGCCGCCGGCGAGCTCATCCTCAAGCGCTATTGCCACGTGGGCGTGGCGGTGGCCGCCGACCGCGGCCTCATCGTCCCCGTCATCCGCGACGTGGACCGCAAGCCCGTGCTCGAGCTGGCCCGGGAGCTCGCGGCGCTGGCCCAGCGCGCGCGCGACGGAAAGGCGGCGCTCGACGAGCTGCGGGGCGGCACCTTCACCATCACCAACATCGGAGCCCTGGGCGGGACTGGCGCCATTCCCATCATCAACTACCCGGAGGTCGCCATCCTCGGCGTGGCGCGGGCGCGCCGGGAGCCGGTGGTGCGTGGTGAGGTCATCGTCCCCCGGCTCCTGCTGCCCCTCACCCTGACGTTCGATCACCGGGTGGCCGATGGCGCCGACGGCGCACGGTTCGCGAGCGCCATCGTGCGCCGGCTCGAGAGCCCGGAACAGCTCCTGCTGGAATGGTGACGGCCATGCGAGGTGAGCGCTCGCCATGGTGATGGGCGATCTGGTTCGCGAGGTGGACGTCGCCGTTATCGGTGGTGGCCCGGGCGGGTATTCGGCGGCCTTCCGGTGCAGCGAGCTCGGCCTGGAGGCGGTGGTCGTCGACGCCGACAAGCGGCTGGGGGGCGTCTGCCTGTGGGAGGGCTGCATCCCGTCCAAAGCGCTGCTGCACGTGGCGGCCGTGCTGGCCGAGGCCGAACGGGCGAAAGAGTTCGGCGTGGATTTCGGCGAGCCGCGGCTGTCGCTGGATGCCCTGCGCAAGTGGAAGACCGAGCGGGTCGTGGGCAAACTGGCCCGCGGCCTGGCCGGCGTGGCGCGCAGCAAGAACGTCGAGGTGGTGGGCGGGACCGCCGTCTTCGAAGGCCCCCGAGAGCTTCGCGTCGAGGGCGACGAGCCGCAGAAGATCCGCTTCAAGCATGCGGTGATCGCCACCGGCTCGTCGCCGAGCCGGCCGCCCGGGCTCGCCGCCGCCGGCGAGCGGGTGATGGACTCCACCGCGGCCCTCGAGGTCCCGGACGTGCCCGAACGGCTGCTGGTGATCGGCGGCGGCTACATCGGTCTGGAGCTCGGCCAGGTGTACGCGGCCCTGGGCAGCCGGGTGACGCTGGCGGAGCAGACGCCCGGGCTTCTGCCCGGAGTCGACCGCGATCTCGTCCAGCCCCTGGCCCGTCGGTGCGAGCGGCTCTTCGCGGAGATCCGCCCGAGCACGGCGGTGGCGGAGCTCCGCGAGACGCCCGCGGCGGTGGAGGTGCGCCTGGCCGAGAGCACCGCGACGTTCGATCGCGTTCTCGTCGCCGTCGGCCGGCGGGCGCGGACCGACGGGCTCGGCCTCGAGACGACCCGCGTGCGTCCCGACGCGCGCGGCGTGCTCGTCGTGGACGAGCGGGGGCGGACGAGCGATCCGCATCTGTGGGCGGTGGGCGACGTCACCGGCGAGCCGATGCTCGCCCACCGGGCGATGCGGCAAGGCAAGGTCGTGGCCGAAGCGATCGCCGGGCGCCCGGCGGCCTTCGACAACACCGCGATCCCCGCCGTGGTGTTCACGGACCCCGAGGTCGCGTGGTGCGGGCTCACGGAGACCGACGCCGAGCGGGCCGGCCGCGCGGTGAGGATCGCGAAGTTCCCGTGGGCCGCGTCGGGGCGCGCGGCGACGCTGGGGCGTGCCGACGGGCTGACCAAGCTGGTGGTCGATCCCGAGTCGGGCCGGGTGCTCGGGGTGGGCATCGTCGGTCCCGGAGCCGGCGAGCTGATCGCCGAGGGCGCGCTGGCGGTGGAAGCGGCGCTGACCGCCGAGGACCTCGCCGTCACGATCCACGCGCACCCCACGCTGTCCGAAAGCCTCATGGAAGCGTCGGAGACCCTGCTGCGCTGAGGAGGAATACCGGTGATGACGTCCACCGAGCTGGCTGCGCTGATGGAATCGCAGGTCCCCCACGCGGTGCTCGACATTCGCGAGCGCGGCGCCTACGAGCGGGGGCACATCTTCCGCGCCACGTCGTTGCCTCGCCGCCTGCTGGAGGTGCGGCTGTCCGCGCTCGTCCCCGCCCCGGGGACGCCGATCGCGGTCTATGACGACGACGGCCGGCTCGCCGACCTGGCCCGGGCGACCCTGGAGTCGATGGGCTACGGAGACGTTCGGGTGCTGGCCGGCGGTCTCGCAGACTGGCAGGCTGCCGGGCGGCCGATCGTGCAGGGCGTGAACGTGCCCAGCAAGGTGTTCGGCGAGCAGGTGCTGCACACCCTCAAGACGCCGCAGGTCCTGCCGCGCGAGCTCGACGCGCGGATCCGCGCCGGAGCCGACCTCGTCATCGTCGACGCCCGCACGCCTGAGGAGTATGCCCGCGGGTGCGTGCCGGGGGCGATCAACGTGCCCGGCGGTGAGCTGGTGCTGCGCATCGGCGACCTGGCGCCCCGGCCGGACACGACGATCGTCGTGCACTGTGGCGGGCGGACGCGCTCGTACCTGGGCGCCGAGTCGTTGCGGCGCATGGGTTTGCCCAATCCCGTGGTGGCGCTGGAGAACGGCACGATGGGCTGGACCCTCGCCGGTCTCGAGCTCGAGCGCGGCGCCAGCCGCTGGGCCCCGCCCGTGTCCGAGCAAAGCCGCGCCGCGGCGACGGCGGTGGCGAACCGGGTGGCTGCCGAGGACGGGATCCGCTTCATCGCGCCCGACGAGCTGGGAGGCCTGTGGGAGCGCCGGGCGCAGGAGAACGTCTACCTGCTCGACGTCCGGACCTCGGAGGAGTACGCCGCCGGCCACATTCGCGGGGCCGTGTGGGCCCCGGGTGGTCAGGTCGTGCAGGCCACCGACGAATACGTCGCGGTCCGCGCCGCCACCATCGTGCTCGCCTGCGATGGGCTGGTGCGCTCCGTGCTCGCGGCATCGTGGCTCCGGCGCATGGGGTTCGGCCGGGTCATGGCCCTGGCCGGCGGCATCGCAGCGTGGCAGCGAGCGGGCGGCGCCCTCGAGTCCGGCCATCCGCCATCGGTGCCGGCCGGTTGGGAGGCGGCGCACGCCGTCGCGCCCGCCGTCCAGCCAGGACGGCTCGATGCGAAAACCATCCTCAATGTCGATACCAGCGACGTCTACGCGCGCGAGCACGTGCCCGGGGCCGCCTGGCTCTGCCGCAGCCGGCTGGAGCTGCGCATCGGTGAGGCGTCACCCGATCGCCACGCGTCGCTGCTGGTGACGTGCGCGGACGGCGTGCAGTCGACCCTGGCCGTCGCGACGCTGTGCGGGCTCGGCTACACGGGGGCGCGGGTTCTCGAGGGCGGCACGCGCGCCTGGGCCGCCGCCGGCCTGGCCGTCGAGCGTGGAGCCACCCGGCTGCTCGACGAGCCGGACGACGTGGTGCTCAAAGCCTACGACCGTGGGCGGGAGGGGATGGAGGCCTACCTGCGCTGGGAGGAAGCTCTCGACGCCGCCGGCCGCAGTCCCCACGCCCTGCTTCCTCGCCGGTCGTGAAGACCGAGCCGGATCCGCTGGTCAGCAGCGGGTGGCTCGCCGAGCGTCTCGGGGACCCCGACCTCCGGGTGGTGGACGCCACGTGGTACCTGCCGCATCTGGGCCGTGATGCCCGTGCCGAGTATCTGGCGGGGCACCTTCCCGGCGCGGTGTTCTTCGATATCGACGAGATCAAGGATCCCGACAACCCGCTTCCTCACATGCTGCCGGCGGCCCGGGACTTCGCCCGGGCCGTGGGCGCCCTCGGGATCGGGGACGGCGATCACGTGATCGTCTACGGCGGCCGCTTCGGCATCGCCGCCGCGCGCGTGTGGTGGATGTTCCGGGTCTTCGGCCACGATCGCGTGGCCGTGCTCGACGGCGGACTGGCCCGATGGCAGGCCGAGCGGCGCCCGCTGGAGACCGGCCCGGTGTCGCTCGCGCCACGCCAGTTCACCGCGCGGCTCCGTCCCGAGCTGGTGCGTAGCCTCGCCGCCATGCGCAGCAATCTGGCATCCCGAGCCGAACAGGTGGTGGACGCGCGCTCGGCCGGCCGCTTCGCCGGCACCGAGCCCGAGTTCCGGCCGGGGCTGCGCGGCGGTCACATCCCGGGCAGTCGCAACCTTCCCTACGACCGGCTCTTCCGCGCGGATGACGGCACGCTGCTCGAGCCCGAGGCGCTGCGCCAGGCGTTCGCCGGTGCCGGCGTCGACATCGACAAGCCGGTGGTGACGACCTGCGGCTCCGGGGTGAGCGCGGCCGTCCTGGCGTTCGGTCTCTACCGGCTGGGCCGCCGCAACGTCGCCGTCTACGACGGATCCTGGACGGAGTGGGCCGGACGCGCCGACACCCCCGTCACGACCGGTCCTCCACGCTGACCGTGATCGCGACACACGCGATCAGCGTGTCGCTCCCGGGCACGCGCAGGCCGCCCGGGACCGCCTGCACGGAGACCTCGCCGTGAGGCAGCTCCCGGCGCACCCGCTCGCGATCCAGCGCGGCCGGGTCGGGCACGCCGACGGTGACGTCCACGAGCATGCGGCCACCTCGCTCCCGGACGTCGCGGAAGAAGGGCAGGCTGGAGTGCCGGATCGCGTCCGAAACCGCCCGGCACGCCGCCGTCGTGGCGTCCGCGCCGTGGACATCCACGCCCATCCCGAACTCGAGCACCATCGGCTTCGCGCCCACGGGCCTCCTCCTGGCTAGTCGAGGAGCGACCCGGCTTGGCCGGAGCGCTCCGAGCGTTTGGGGGGTACGGGGGGCCATTCGGGGCCCCCCATGTTCTCAATCTACGTACAACTCGACGGTGTAGCCGTTCGGATCCTCGATGTAGACCGCGCTCCGGCCGCGGCGGCCGTTGATCGGGACCCCCGCGCGCTTGAGCCGCTCGCGCACCCGCTTCCAGCGCGCCGGCGTGAGGTGCAGGCCGAAGTGGTCGAAGCCGCCGGCCTTGGGGTCGAACGCTCGCCGGGTGGCCACGAAGTTCAGCAGGTCGCTGCTGCCGGGCGTGCGCAGGAAGATCATGCCCTCGTGCGCGAAGGCCTCCTCGAGGCCGAGCACTTCCGTGTAGAAACGCTCGGTGCCGCGGAGGTCACGGGTCAGCAGGGCGAGGTGGCGCAGCCCCACGGCGGGCTCGGCGTCACGGCAGGACGCCGCGCGTGGCGTTCAGGGCCTCGCGCAGGACGTCGGCAGGGCTCCGGGACCAGGCGGCGGTGTTGGGCGCCTCGTAGCTGAAATAGCCCGTGTAGCCCTTGGCGACGAGCACACGGAAGATCTCCTTGAACGGCACAACGCCATGGCCGGGGGGCAACCGATCGAGCACCTTGCCGGGCTCCAGGCCCGTGGCCGGCACGTCGCTGAACTGCACGTAGGCGATCTCCTCACCGGCGACGTCGTCCAGGGCGGACAGGCGGCCGCCGCTACGCTGGAAGTGATAGGTGTCGAAGAGCAACCCGCAGCGCGGATGGCCGGCCCGGGCGATCAGCTCGCGCAGGCGCTCGAGCGTGTTCACCTGCTGGGCCTGGGAATTCGCCTCCAGGGCCAGGCGCAGACCGTGGCGGGCGGCGATGTCGGCCACCTCGCGAACGCTGGCCGCCGCCTCGCCGAGGGCGCCGGTGCCCCGGTCGACCGGGCTCATCACCGTCGGCGCTCCCAGGGCGACCGCGCGCTCGCATTGCTCGACGAAAACCCGCAGCAGCCGCGCGCGCTCCTCGCCCCGGCTCCACATCCAGCCGAGCTCCACTCCCACGCAGGCCACGGGCAGACCGCTGGCCCGCACCAGCTCGATGACCGATTCGGCCGGCCGGCCGGCCTCGCCGGCCCGGGTGAAGTCCAGCCGGCGCAGCTCGACGGCGTTCCAGCCCGTCTCGCGGGCCACGCGCAGCGTCTCGGCCAGTGGGGTCGTGTCCAGCGTCCAGGTGTGCAGGGCCAGCCGGGCCATCAGTTGATCCTCTTGTCGCGACCCTTCCACTCGCGGTCGCGGAGCACGAACTTCTGGACCTTCCCCGTGGAGGTTTTGGGCAGCTCGCCGAACTCCACCCCCGCCGGGGCCTTGAAGTGGGCGATGTGCTGCTTGCAGAAGTCGATGATCTCCGCCTCGCTGGCCTGGCGGCCGGGCTTGAGGGTGACGAAGGCCTTCGGACGTTCCCCCCACTTGGGATCGGGGATGGCGACGACCGCGCACTCCATCACCGCCGGATGGCGGGCCACGCACTGTTCCACCTCGATGGTCGAGATGTTCTCGCCACCGGAGATGATGATGTCCTTCTTGCGGTCGCGAAGCTCGATGTAGCCGTCGGGGTGCCACACGGCGATGTCGCCGGAGTGGAACCAGCCGCCGCGGAACGCCTCGGCGGTGGCGTCGGGCTGCTCGAAGTACCCGGCCATCACGTTGTTGCCGCGCATGACCACCTCGCCCAGCGTCTCCCCGTCGCGCGACACGTCGTTCATCCTGTCGTCGACGACCCGGACCAGGTCGAAGACCGCGTACCCCTGGCCCTGGCGGGCGGCCAGCCGCGCCTGCTCCTCCGCCGGCAGGGCGTCCCACTCGGTGTGCCAGGTGCACACGGTGTGCGGCCCGTACGTCTCGGTCAGGCCGTAGACGTGCACGGGCCGCAGGTTGAGCTCTTTGAGCCGTGCGAGCAGCGTGGGCGAGGGCGGCGCGCCGGCCACCGTGACGGTGACGGGGCGCGCCAGCCGGTGGGCGCGGGGATCGTTCACGATGCCGATCTGCACCGTCGGGGCCCCGTTGTAGTGCGTGATCCCTTCGGCGTCGAGCAACTCCCAGACGCGGCCGGCATCGACGCGCCGCAGGCAGAAGTGGGTGCCGGCTACCGCCGTCACGCCCCACGTAAAGCACCAGCCGTTGCAGTGGAACATCGGCAGCGTCCACAGGTACCGAGTGTCCCAGCTCATGCCGGTCTCGAGGATCTCGCCCACCGCGTTCATGTAGGCCCCGCGGTGCGTGTAGATGACCCCCTTGGGCCGGCCCGTGGTGCCCGAGGTGTAGTTGATGGCGAGCATCTCGTCTTCGTTCTCCAGCCAGGACTCGACCGGGGCGGGGGAGCCCCCGGCCAGGAAGTCCTCGTAGGGATCACTGGCCGCGCCGGTGTCATCCACGCGGATCACCCGGACGCCGTCCAGATCGAGTGGCTGGAGCACCGGCTGCAGCTCGGCGTCGACGAACACGAACCGCGCGCCGGAATGCTTGAGGATGTAGTCGATCTCATCGCTGCTCAGCCGGATGTTGATCGCCACCAGCACGCCGCCCGCCGCGGGCACGCCGAAATGGGCCTCCAGCATGGCCGGAATGTTCGGGCAGAGAAAGGCCACCCGATCGTGCTTGCCCAGGCCCGCCCGCCGCAGGGCCGACGCCAGGCGGTGCACCCGGGCCTCGAGCTCCCGGTACGTGTACCGGCGCTCGCCGTGGACCACCGCGGGTTTGTCGGGGAAGACGTAGGCGCTGCGTGTGAGAAAGCTCACCGGCGTGAGCTCGGTGCGATCGACCCTGATCGGCTGCGCCATCCGCCTCCTCCGGAGCCCGTGATGCGGGATTGTAACTGGGAACGGCAAAGCTTGGCGAGCGGGGTACACTGAAAGCCTGGGAGGCACCTATGCGAAGGATGACCGCCGCGGCTTCGCTCGTGCTCGCTGTGCTCGTCGCTGCGCCACTGGGCGCCGTCGAACGCCTGACACCGCTCGTCGTGGGCTGGGAGCAGTTCTTCAAGCTGGACTGGCAGGTGGCTGAACGCGGCCAGCAGCCGCTCGTGTGGGGTCACCTGCTCAACGACTGGGGCGATGCGGCTGGCCAAATCCAGCTCCTCGTGGAAGGCTTTGACAGCTCGGGCTCTCTGGTGGGGCAGAAGGTCGCCTGGCTGGGCACCACGCTGACGCCCGGCATGCGCGGCTACTTCGAGGTGCCGGTGCCCTGGAAGGCCCCCACCTACCGGGTGAGCGTCTTCGCGTTCGAATGGATCCAGGCGGGCGGCGATCAGTTCCCCTGATGTCGTCCCGACCGGGCCAGCCGCGTACGGAAGGGCGGCGGGGAGCGCTGAGGCTGTGACCGTCCGGGTGATGTCGGCCGACAGCCACATGGATCTGCTGTACCTGCCGCCCGACACGTTCACCTCGCGGATGGGCCGGGCGTGGGGCGCGCGCGTCCCGCAGGTCGCCGAGCGGGACGGCAAGCGGATGTGGGTGTCCGGCGACGACGTGCTGGCGCCCTACGCGACCTACGGGCCGGGCGTGACCGGCGGCCGGCGTGGTCGGGTGCTCGCCGAGGCCGGCTTCGCCTCCGGCAAGCAGACGCGGCCCTCCGATCCCGCCCAGCGCCGGGAAGACCAGGATCGTGACGGCGTCGAGGCCGAAGTGATCTACGGGATCATCGGCATCTCGCGCGGGTTCTTCGGCAGCAAGGGCATCACCGATCCCGCTCTGCTGGCCGACGTCTACCGCGCCTACAACGAGTACATCGCGGAGTTCGGCCGCTCCATGCCCGGACGCTTCCATGGCCTGGGCTGCCTGCCCAACCACGACGGGGCCGGTGCGGCGGCCGAGGTGCGCCGGTGCGCTGCCCTCGGCTTGCGGGGAGGGGTGTTCGTGCCCTGGGGCTCGACGATGCCCGTGTGGCACGAGATGTGGGAGCCCATGTGGGCGGCGGCCGAGGAGACCGGGCTGGTGATCTCCTTCCACGTCTTCGAGGGCGGGGGCGCCACGGTCGGGTACGAGGTGAACGGCCTGCGACGCCCCGACGTCATCGGCGCATGGACGGTCGTGGCGCCGATGCAGATGGACGAGATCCTGGCCTCGGTCATCCTCTCCGGCGTGTGCCAGCGGCATCCCGGGCTTCGCCTGGTCCTCGGGGAGAGCGGCATCGGCTGGCTGCCCTACATGCTGGAGCGGCTGGACGACACCTACGAGGAACGGCTGGCCGACGACCTGAAGCTGCCCCTGCCGCCCAGCGCCTATTTCAAGCGGCAGATCTGGGCCACGTTCCAGAAGGACCTCCACGGGGTCCGCGCCATGGCCGCCATCGCTCCCGACAACGTGATGTGGGGCTCGGACTACCCGCACCGTGACGGGACCTGGCCGTTCTCCCGCAAGGCCATCGAGGAGCAGTTCCGCGACGTCCCGGAGAGCATCGCGCGCCGGATGCTTTGGGACAACGCTCGCCGCCTCTACCGCATCGAGAGCTGACGCTCTAGGCGCGCCAGACCCACCAGAGGAACAGCCCGATCATCATCACGGCGATCGTGAAGTCGGCGACGATGCCGGCCAGGAGCCCGACCAGCGCCCCGAACCCGCTGCGCACGCCGTGCTCCAGGTCGGCCCCCCGGAGCAATTCGCCCACGACGGCGCCGACGACAGGACCGATCAGTAGCCCCACCGGCCCGAAGAACAGACCGACCACGGCGCCCACCAGGGCTCCCACGACCCCCCAGCGGCTGCCTCCGTAGCGCCGGGCCCCGATGGCCCCGACCACGAAATTGAGCAGGAAGGTGAGCAGCGCCAGAACGGCCAGCACGATCAGCCGGCCGATTCCGATCTCGGCGAAGTCGGTGGCGAAGCCCCAGATGACGGCCCCGGCCAGGATGAAGAGCGGTCCCGGCAGCCACGGGACCACGGAGCCCACCAGCCCGACGAGGAACAGCACACCGACGACGAACCCGACGGCCGTCAGCATGTCCATGCCCGTGTGTGGACCGGGGCGCCGGGCGATGTCAAGCCTGACCCCGTTGAAGCACCCGGCCGGGCGGAGTACGCTGCCGCCTGCGATGTCGGGGATCACGATGTTCGAGAAAAATCTGGGTCCGTCATGTCGTCGCGGAAGGTCCCGGCGGCCACGTCCTGCTCTACGTCGATCGGCATCTCATCCACGAGGGCGGGACGAAAGCGCTGACGCGGCTGGTCCTGGCCGGGCGGCGGGTGCGCCGGCCGGATCTCACGCTGGCCACCGCGGATCATTACGTGCTGACGTCGCCCGGGGCCTTCGCCGGCGATCCTGAGGTCAGCGCCATGGTGGAAACGCTCGCCCGGCACACGGCCGAGCAGGGCATTACCTATTTCGGGGTCGGCGACGAGCGGCGGGGGATCGTGCACGTCGTGGGACCCGAGCAGGGGTGGACCCTGCCGGGTATCACGCTCGTGTGCGGAGACTCCCACACCTCGACGCACGGCGCCTTCGGGGCGCTGGCCTTCGGGATCGGCTCGACCGAGGTCGAGCACGTGCTGGCCACGCAGACGGTGTGGCAGCGCAGGCCCCGAGTCATGCGGGTCACCGTCGACGGCCGACCGGGGTTCGGGGTGGGAGCCAAGGACGTCATCCTGGCGGTGATCGGCCGGATCGGGGCCGGCGGCGCCACCGGTCACGTCATCGAGTATGCGGGCACCGCCATTCGCGCGATGACGATGGACGAGCGGATGACCGTCTGCAACATGTCCATCGAGGCGGGGGCCCGTGCCGGGATGGTGGCGCCGGACGAGACGACCTTCGCCTATCTCGCGGGCCGCCCCTTCGCCCCGCGAGGCGAGAGCTGGACCCGCGCCGTCGCGGCCTGGCGCGGCCTGGCGACGGACCCGGACGCGGCGTTCGACCGCGAGGTGAGGCTCGACGCCGGCGAGATCGCCCCGACCCTCACCTGGGGGACCAGCCCGCAGGATGCGCTGCCGATCACCGCGCACATCCCCGATCCCGGACACATCGAGGATCCGGCCCGCCGCCAGGCCGTGACGCGCGCCCTCGCGTACATGGGGCTCCGCCCGGGCCAGCCTCTGCAGGGGCTTGCCGTCGATCGGGTCTTCATCGGCTCCTGCACCAACAGCCGGCTGGACGATCTGCGGCTCGCCGCCCGCATCGTGCGAGGTCGCCGGGCCGTGGTGCGGGCCTGGGTGGTCCCGGGCTCGGGGCTCATCAAGCGCCAGGCCGAGGCCGAGGGGCTCGACCAGATCTTCCGAGACGCCGGCCTGGAGTGGCGACAACCCGGGTGCTCCATGTGCGTCGGCATGAACGGCGAGGTGGCGCGCCAGGGAGATCGCGTGGCCTCCACCTCGAACCGCAACTTCGAGGGCCGCCAGGGCCAGGGCGCCCGCACGCACCTGATGTCGCCGGCCATGGCCGCGGCGGCGGCGGTGACGGGACGCTTGACCGACGTACGAACCCTGGGAGGCTGAGTGGAGGCGTTCACCCGGCTCACCGCCGTCGCCGTCCCGTTCGACCTGCCGAACGTCGATACCGATCGCCTCGTTCCCGCCCGCTTTCTGCGCAAGCCGCGGGGGCCGGAGTGCGCGCGGTTCCTGTTCCACGACCTGAGATTCGACGCCGCCGGCGTCGAGCGGCCGGACTTCGTCTTGAACCAGCCTGCCTACCGCGGCGCCCGCATCCTCGTGGCGGCCGCGAACTTCGGCTGCGGCTCTTCTCGGGAGATGGCCGTGTGGGTGTTGGAGGCTTTTGGGATCCGCGCCGTCATCGCGCCGAGCCTGGGCGACATCTTCCACCAGAACTGCTTCAAGAACGGCCTGCTTCCCGTCATCCTGCCCGACGGCGTCGTGGCCGGCCTGCGGCGTCAGCTCCACGAGCGGCCGGGCGCCAGCCTCACCGTGGACCTGCCCGTCCAGACGGTGACCGCGCCCGATGGCAGCGTAGCCCGGTTCGAGATCGACGCCTTCCGCAAGGAGCTGCTGCTCGCCGGCCGGGACGAGCTGGAGCTCACCATTGCCTACGAGGGGCGGATCACGGCGTTCGAGGCGCGCCAGCGGGAGGCGATGCCGTGGCTGGCGGGCCGTTAGCGGCCCGCGTCTGCGGCAGCGCGGCGGGAACGTAGTCGAGCTGGAGCCCGGAGGCGACCAGGCGCTCCTGATCGTCCAGGGTGCCGAAGACCCGGACCTCACGACCGGGCTGCAGGAGCGCTCGCACGGACACGCCGATCGCGGAGAGATCCACGGCCACCTGGCGGTCGTCGGTCGTGTTCAGAACCAGGCTGTTTCCCGACACCTCGAGCACCGTGCCCTCGGCCGAGGCGTCATCGGCGGATTGCTCGACACTGTCGTCGCCCGGCGAGGCCACGCGGGTGGCGACGAGGTGACCGGGATCGAAGCCCTCCTGGCCCCTGACCACCACGCGCTGGCCGGCCTGCAGGGGGGCGGGGACCTCGGTGGTGGTGGTGAGGAAGATCACGTGCCGGGTGCCGCGGTCGTCGTGCACGAGGATCCGCCGCTCGCCGCCCGTCGTGGCCTCGCCGGCCACGGCCTCGGGCCACACCAGCGTGCCCTCGACCGTTCGTTCCTCGCCGGGGCGCGCGGCGGCGCTGCCGAACGCCGCCGCGATGACCAGGGCCGCTGTCGCCGACCTCAGGAGTCTCATAGCGTCCTCGCGCAGGCCAGGGTGCATCCAGGATCGCGGAACGCCGGGCCGGCGTCAACGCCCCCGGGGGCTTGCGTGGGCCGGGGCCGGGCGGCTAGCCTTGACGTGCCGCCTATCGCGGCACTTCAGGAGGAATCGGGATGAGGAGCCTCTACGACGAGACGTACACGCGATCGCTGCGGGATCCCGAAGGCTTCTGGGCGGCGGCGGCCGAGGACATCTACTGGGATCGGCGCTGGGACAAGGTCCTGGACGACTCCCGCGCGCCCTTCTCCCGGTGGTTCGTGGGCGGCATGCTCAACACCTGCTACAACGCGCTCGATCTGCACCTCGATCGCGGCCGGGGCAAACAGCGGGCGCTGATCTACGACAGCCCGGTCACGAGCACGGTGGTCGAGTTCACCTACCAGCAGCTGCGGGATGAGGTCGCGGTGATCGCCGGGGCGCTACGCCGGCAGGGGATCGGCAAGGGCGATCGGGTGATCATCTACATGCCGATGGTGCCCGAGGCGGTCATGGCCATGCTGGCCTGCGCCCGCATCGGCGCCATCCACTCCGTCGTGTTCGGCGGCTTCGCCGCTCACGAGCTGGCCAAGCGCGTGGACGACGCCAAGCCCAAGCTCGTGCTCTCGGCCTCGTGCGGCATCGAGGTGAACCGCGTCATCCCGTACAAGCCCCTGCTCGACGGGGCCATCGAAGCAGCCCGCCACAAACCCGAGCGGTGCGTGATCCTCCAGCGGCCTCAGGAGCGGGCCCCGCTGATCCGCGGTCGCGACGTCGACTGGGGGGACTTCCTGGCCGGGGCCCCGCCCGCCGAGTGTGTGCCGGTGGCGGCCACCGACCCCCTCTACATTCTCTACACGTCGGGCACCACCGGTCAGCCCAAGGGCGTGGTCCGCGACAACGGCGGTCACGCGGTCGCGCTCAAGTGGTCGATGGCCAACATCTACGGCGTCGGCTCGGGCGAAGTGTACTGGGCGGCCTCGGACATCGGCTGGGTCGTCGGCCACTCGTACATCGTCTACGCGCCCCTGCTCAAGGGTTGCACGACGATCCTCTACGAGGGCAAGCCCGTGGGCACGCCCGATCCCGGCGCCTTCTGGCGCGTCTGCTCCGAGCACGGGGTCAACGCGCTGTTCACGGCGCCGACGGCATTTCGCGCCATCAAGAAGGAGGATCCCCAGGGCGCTCACATGGTCAAGTACGATCTCTCCCGGTTCCGGACGCTGTTCCTGGCCGGCGAGCGGTGTGATCCCGACACGCTGCTGTGGGCTCGGGAGCACCTGGGCGTCCCGGTCATCGATCACTGGTGGCAGACGGAGACGGGCTGGCCCATCGCCGCCAACTGCCTGGGGCTCGGGATGCTGCCGGTGAAGCCGGGCTCGCCGACCAAGCCCGTACCCGGGTACGACGTGCGGGTGCTCGGAGAGGACAACCGGGAGGTGTCGCCGGGACAGATCGGGTCCATCGCCATCCGCCTGCCGCTGCCGGCGGGATGCCTGCCCACGCTCTGGAACAACGACGCCGGCTATCAGGCTTCGTACCTGACCAGGCATCCCGGCCACTACCTCACCGGTGACGCCGGCTACAAGGACGACGACGGATACATCTACATCATGAGCCGCGTCGACGACATCATCAATGTCGCCGGGCACCGCCTGTCAACCGGCGGCATGGAGGAGGTCCTCGCCTCCCACCCGGACGTTGCCGAGTGCGCCGTGATCGGGGTGGCCGACGAGATCAAAGGCGAGGTCCCCGTCGGCTTCGTCGTGACCAAGGCCGGCGTGGAGCGTCCCGACGACGAGGTGATCAAGGAGCTGATCGAGCGCGTACGCGAGCGCATCGGCCCGGTGGCCGCGTTCAAGACGAGCCTCATCGTCAAGCGCCTGCCCAAGACCCGCTCGGGCAAGATTCTCCGGGGCACGATGAAGAGGATCGCCGAAGGCGCCGAGTACACCGTGCCGGCGACGATCGACGACCCCGCCATCCTGGGGGAGATCGCGGACGTCCTCAAGGATGCCGGCTATCCCAAGGGAAACTGAGGAGACCGTATGCGCTGGCTCCCCGGCTTGCTCGGGCTCACCCTGCTCAGCGGGTGCACGGCCGCGTTCGACGTGGCGGGTGTCGAGTGGACCAGGTCGAACACCACGTATTCCCAGATCACGCTGGACCAGACCGAGTGCGCGCGGGCGGCATACGACGCGGGGGCCACGTCCGACCTGCTGCTCGGAGGGCTTCTCGACGTCGTGCGGCTGGCCGCCGAGAACGGGGCCCAGGCTCAGGCGTATCGCGATTGCCTGACGTCGCGGGGGTACGAGCGCGTCGCCGAGGGCGATTCACAGGCGCGCCCGGTGGGGCGCGACGTCGGCCTCCGAGTCCCGCCCAACACGGTGGCACGGGCTCAGCCGCCGGCTGCTCAGCGGTAACGACGGTCAGGGGATCGGACTTCAGGCCGAGGTTCGGCGCGGCCGCAGCCGCCAGGCGGCCAGCAAGCCGCTGAGCGCCAGCAAGCCCGCCGCCCCGTTGACGAAGAACGCCGTGCTCACGCCCCAGCGCTCGGAGACGGCCCCGACCACGAGAGAGCCGACGGGGAAGGAGCCGCCGAACACGAGGACGTACAGGCTCATCAGCCGGCCCCGCAGGTGATCGGGGGCCGCCGTCTGCAGCGCCGTGTTGCAGCCGGCCAGGGTCATGATGCCGGCGAAGCCGGTGGCGAACAGCGCCAGCGCGGCCAGCCAGAACTCCCGCACCGTGGAGACGCTCAGGAGCGCGGCGCAGGCCAGGGCGGCCGTGGTGAAGAGCAGGGGAGGTGACGGCGCCTGGCGCACGGTCGCTCCCAGCGTGAGCGCGCCGGCCACCGCTCCCACGCCCACGGCGGCCATCAGGAAGCCGAATCCCTCGGCGCTCTCACCGAGCACCGTGCGGGCGAGCAGCGGCACGAAGACACTGAAGTTGAAGACGCACAGGCTGACGACCAGCAGGATGGCGAGGATCAGGCGGATCTCCTGGGTGCGGAGGGCGTAGCGCACGCCTTCCAGGATCTCCTGCCGCATCGTGGTCCCGCCGGCCCGGACGGGCCGGCCTTCCGCGCGAGCGCGGGCCAGGGTGGCCAGCATCACCAGGAAGGTCGTGCCGTTGATGAGGAAGGCGGGGACGATGCCGAAGCGCGCGATCAGCAGACCGCCGGCGGCGGGGCCAAGGACGCGGGCCGCGTTGAAGGTCGCGGAGTTCAGGGCCACGGCGTTGACGACGTCGCCCTTGCCGACCATCTCCACCACGTACGACTGCCGCGCGGGGTTGTCCAGGGTGTTGGCGCAGCCGGCGAGGGTAGCCAGCACCCCGACGTGCCAGTACTCCACGTAGCCGCTGGCCACCAGCGCCGCCAGCGTGAAGGCCTGCACGGCCAGGGCCGACTGGGTGAGCATGAGCAGACGCCGCTTGCGCAAACGGTCGGCGATGGCTCCGGCGACCACCGAGAAGACCAGCATCGGGCCGAATTGCAGGGTACCGATGAGCCCGAGCAGCAGCGGCGAATCGGTGAGCTGGAGCACGAGCCAGGCCTGGGCCACCGAGTGCATCCAGGTGCCGACCTGCGAGACGAACTGGGCCGTGCAGAAGCGCCGGAAGTCGGCATGGTTGAGCGCGCGGAGGCCGCTGGGGAAGAGCATGGATCGCCCGTAGAATAGCCCGGCGTGAGCCTGGCCTGGACTGCCGCCGCCCTCATCATCCTCGGCGCGAGCTTCGTCATGGGGCTGGCGGGGTTCGGGATCGCCCTCGTCTCGCTGGCCTTTCTCCCCTACTTCATGCCGCCGGCGGCCGCCGTCGTGCTGATCACGATCTACGCCTTCGCGTTCGCCGCCGGCGTCGTCATCCAGCTGCGGCGCGACGTCGTGCCCGGCGCCATCGCCATGCTGCTGGCCGGGACGCTGATCGGCATGCCCTTCGGCGTGTGGGCCCTGGCCGCGCTTCCGGCCCCGGCGCTGACCCGCCTGATCGGAATGATGCTGCTGATCGCCGTGGGCCTCGAGTGGTTCGGCCTCTACCCGCAGCGGCTGGCCGGGCGGGTGTGGGGATTCGGGGCCGGCGCGCTCGCGGGCGTCACCGGCGGGGCCGTCGGGACGCCGGGACCGCCGGTGATCCTCTACGCCGCGGCCCAGCGCTGGAGCCCCCGGACCACGAAAGCCAACATCCAGGCGTTTCTCGTCGTCAACCAGGGCGCGATTCTGCTCGGCTACTGGTGGGCCGGACTGCTCACCGCGGAGATCGGACGCCTCGTCGTCGTCTTCGCCATCCCCGCCCTCGTCGGCGTGCTGGGCGGCGTCGCGCTGTTCGGCCGCATCGATCCCATCGTGTTCCGTCGGGTCCTGTTCGTCGTGCTGTTCGCCTCGGGGCTCGTGATGCTCGTGCGCGGCTGAGGGCCGAACGGGGAGAAGACGCTTGACAGTGCGGGGACCGGCCCCTCTAATGCCGGCACCGCTACGGCCGCCCAGGGTGTTCCACCCGACGGAATGGCGGAGCGCGGCGCGACGTGCTGTGCGCGGGAGGTCTCCCTGCCGCAGCGAGAGGAGGACATCGGATGAGAAAGTGGGGATTCGCGTTGACGGCGGCCGGATTCGGCCTCGCGCTGTTGCCGCTGGCGTGGGGGCTGTGGCCGGCCGCGCGAGTAGCCGACGCCCAGGCGCCGACGTTCCGGATGCGCATTCAAACCAGCGTCCCGTCGGCCGCCACTCAGTTCGAGGGGATGCAGAAGTTCGCCGAGCGTGTCCAGAAGATGTCGGCGGGGAGGCTGAAGATCGACGTCCTGCCCATCGGCGCCGTGGTGGGGTTGTCCGAGATTTTGGAGGCGGTGGACAAGAACGTGGTGGAGGCCGGCTTCGCGTGGACTCACGTGTGGTCGGGCAAGCACCCGGCCGCCGGCCTGTTCGGCTCGCCGCCGGCCGGCGCCGGGACCGGACTGGATCAGACTACGCATCTGTCCTGGCTGCTCTCCGGCGAAGGTGGGCCGCTCCTGCGCGAGGTCTACCGCGACGGCCTCAAGACGAACGTGGTGCCGTTCCCGGTGATGGCGGTGGGTCCCGAGGCCCTCGGCTGGTTCCGACAGCCGATCACCAGCCTGGAGGACTTCCGCAAGCTGCGGTTTCGCGTCCCGCCCGGCCTGCCTGGTGAGATCTATCTCGAGTCCGGCATCACGGCCGTGAGCCTGCCTGGTCCCGAGATCCTTCCCGCCGCCCAGCGCGGCGTCATCGACGCCGCCGAGTGGGGCTTTCCGTCCGACGATCTGGCCTTCGGATTCCACCGGGTGTGGAAGAACTATTACCTGCAGGGTCTGCACCAGGTCACCGTGGTGGCCGACCTCATCATCAACGGCGCCTTCTGGAAGAAGCTGCCACCGGACATCCAGGCCATGATCGAGACGGCAGCCATGGCGACGAACCTCGAGCACTACGCCATGCTGATCCACAAGAACGGCGTGGCCCTCAAGGAGCTCGTCGACAAGCACGGCGTCAAGCTCCAGGAGACCCCGCGCGAGTACTTCACGGAGTTCCCCAAGGCCACCAAGAGGGTCCTCGACAAGTACGCCGCCCGCGACCCGCTGTTCCGCAAGGTGCTGGAGTCCCAGCGGCGGTTCGCCCAGCTCGTCCTGCCGTACCGCATCAACGCCCACAAGGTCGACCTCTTCCTGGCCGAGGAGGCGCTCAAGAGCAAGTAGGCGCGAGCCGGGGGAGGCTGGTCGGCCTCCCCCGGCGCATCCCGCTGCTCGGCGATTCGAGGAGGAGGGCGATGGCAGGCCTGGAGCGGGCTATGCGGACGCTGGACGCGATCAGCGTGTGGTCGGCCCGGCTCACAGGGTGGCTGATCCTGCCTCTGACGTTCATCCTGGTGTACGAAGTCGTCTCCCGGAAATTCTTCCACCGACCCACCACCTGGGCCTCCGACATGAGCTACATGCTGTACGGCGCGCTCTTCATGCTGGGCGCGGCCTACGCGCTTCAGCGCGGCGCCCACATCCGCACCGACTTCCTGTACCGTCTCTGGCCGGCCCGGGTCCAGGGCGTAATCGACGCCGTCCTCTACCTCGTGTTCTTCTTTCCCGGCATCGCGCTCTTCCTGTGGCTGGGCTGGGACTTCGCCTGGGCCTCGTGGCTGCAGGGAGAGCGAGCGATCACCAGCCCCTGGCGCGCGCCCATCTACCTGCTCAAGGCCGTCATCCCGGTGGCGGCGGCCCTGCTCTTCCTCCAGGGCGTCTCCGAGTTCCTCAAGAGCCTGTACGCGGCGTTCCGAGGCCGGTGGCCGTGAGTCCGGAAAGCCTCGGCATCCTGCTGCTTCTGGCGCTTCTCGTCGCGATCTTCATCGGCTTCCCCATCGCGTTCACGCTGATCGTGCTGGCGCTGGTCTTCGGTTATATCGGCGTCGGCCTCCAGGTGTTTTCCCTCATGGTCTTCCAGTTCTTTTCGGTGATGCAGGAGAGCGTGCTGGCTGCCGTTCCCCTGTTCATCCTCATGGGGGTGCTCCTCGAGCAGGGCGGGCTGATGGACCGTCTGTTCCGAGCGTTCCAGCTGATGCTGGCTCCCGTACGAGGCTCGCTGTACCTGGCGGTGATGTTTACGGCGACCATCTTTGCTGCCGCCACCGGCATCGTCGGCGCGTCGGTCACCCTGCTCGGGCTCATGGCCAGCCCGGCCATGAAGCGGAGCGGCTACGACGTTCGGCTGTCGGCCGGCATTATCACCGCCGGGGGCACGCTCGGCATCCTGATCCCGCCCAGCGTCATGCTCGTGGTCATGGGCCCGGTCGTCGGGGTATCGGTCGTCGACCTGTTCGCGGCCGCCATCGTGCCCGGGCTGGTGCTCTCGAGCCTCTTCACCGCCTACGCGATGGTCCGCAGCTTCCTCAACCCTCGATTGGGCCCACCGCTGGCCACCGCCGAGCGGGCGACCTCGTACGGAGCGGTTGTCCGGGAGCTCGCCGTCGGCCTTGTGCCACCAGCAGTCCTGGTTGGAGCATCGCTGGGCAGCATCCTCAGCGGTCTCGCGACACCGACCGAGGGCGCCGCCATGGGCGCTGCCGGCGCGCTCGTCCTGACCCTCGCCTACCGGCGGCTCAGCTGGCGCAAGCTGTTCGTGGCGGTGATGCAGACAGTGGAAGTTTCGGCCATGGTGTTGTTCCTGGCGGCGGCGTCGAACTTCTTCGGTGCCGTGTTCTCCAGATTGGGCACGCCGCAGATGATCACCGAGACAGTGGCCGCCCTCCAGCTGCCCCCGCTCGGAATACTGCTCATCATCATGGTCCTCATCTTCCTGCTGGCCTGGCCGCTGGAATGGGTGCCCATCGTGCTGATCATCGTGCCGATTCTGCTGCCGGTGCTGCGCGACCTCAAGATCGATCTCGTCTGGTTCTGCATGCTGGTGGCGGTGAATCTCCAGACGGCCTGGCTCTCGCCTCCGGTGGCCCTGTCGGCCTATTTCCTGAAGGGCGTCGTCCCCGACTGGGACCTCAAGGACATCTACCTCGGCATGATGCAGTTCATGGTCCTTCAGGTCGTCGGGCTGTTCCTCGTCCTCCTGTTCCCCCAGCTGGCCCTCTGGCTGCCGTCCGTCCTCTTCGACTGAACGCTTCTGCAGATGCCCCTTGACAGCGACCGGGCAGCCGCTCCCTAATGCCGCCTGCCGGAGCACTCGATGGAACAGGATGTTCCATTCAATGGAACGAAGCCGTCCCCGGTCCTCAAGGCCCTGACCATCCTGGCGCGTGTCGCCGGGTCCGGGGCCATGACCCTTTCGGAGCTGAGCTCGACCGCGGAGCTGCCCAAGCCCACGGCCCATCGTCTGGCCGGCCTGCTCGAGCAGGCCGGGATGCTGGCCAAGGACACGCTGACCCGGCGTTACGTCGTGGGCCCGGCCCTGCTGGAGCTGGGCTTCAACGCCCTGCGCAACTCACCCGCCCTGCGCAACCGCCGTCTGCTTCTGGAGCGGCTGTCCGAGAAGCTCGGCGAGACCGTCAATTTGGCCCTGCTCAGTGGGGACGAGGTGCTCTATCTGGATCGCGTGGAGGCGTCCTGGCCCCTTCGAATGGATTTCAAGCCGGGCAGCCGGGTGCCGATTCACGCCACCGCCAACGGCAAGCTGCTCCTGGCCCATGCCGAGCCCGGCACCCGGGCACGGCTGCTCCGGAGGCTGCGCCTCACGCCGGTGACGGCCCGGACGATCACCGAACGGGCGTGCCTGGAGCGGCAACTGGCCGAGATCCGCCGGCAGGGCTACTCCGAGGACGACGAAGAGTTCCTGGCCGGTGTGTGCTGTCTGGCCGTCCCCGTGCGCGACGCCGGTGGCCGGGTGATCGCCGGCCTGGCCGTCTCGGCGCCGTCGGCGCGCTTCAACCTGGAACGGGCTCGTGCCCACCTCGATGATCTGGTGAGGACCGCGGCCGACCTCGGCCGCGAGCTGGCCGGCGAGCGCGACGGCGCCGGCGGCACGAGCGATGTGCGCGCGAGGCCACGTGGCCGGTAAGAGGAGCCAGAGATGAAGAAGGGCTTCCGCATCATCGATTCCGACATGCACGTCATCGAGCCGCCCGAGATGTGGGAGAAGTACATCGACGGCGAGTTCAAGCACCGGGCTCCGCAGATGGTCGGCAACTATCTGATCGGCATGTACGGCCTCATGGAGGGCCGTATCCTGCCGACCATCGATACCCACCGCCAGCGCTGGAGGGGCATGTTCCGGCGCGTTGCTCCTCACTATCAGGCCGCGGCGGCGCGCGGCTTCGACCCGGCCTCCCAGCTCGAGGCGATGGATCGCGAGGGCCTCGACCGGGCGGTGCTCTTCCCCTCCTTCGGACTCTACGTCATGTGCTTCGATGGGCTGCCCGGACGCTTCGCCGCCGCCGTCGCCCGCGCCTACAACGACTGGCTCTACGACTTCTGCCAGCGGGACCCCGACCGCCTGCGCGGCGCCGCCATGATCCCGCCCCAGGACATCACCGAAGCCCTCCAGGAGACGCGGCGGGCGGTGCGGGAGCTGGGCTTTTGCGCCGTCTTCCTGCACCCGAGCCCGGTCGACGGCCGCCAGTGGCACGATCGCTACTACGATCCGCTGTGGAGCGAGCTGGAGACGCTGGGCATCCCGGTGTGTTTCCACGAGGGGACCGGCACACCCATCCGGCAGCCGGGCGACCAGTTCGGCGACAACCGGCTGATGCGGCACGTCGCCTCCCACCCGATCGCCATGATGTTGACCAGCCTGTCCCTGATCGCCGGCGGCGTGCTGGAGGCCTTCCCGCGGCTGCGCGTGGGATTGCTCGAGTGCAACGTCGGCTGGGTACCCTTCTGGCTCGACCGCATGGACCACGACTTCGAGCGCCTGGCCGAGTGGGACGCCCCGGCCCTCACCATGAAGCCGAGCCAGTATTTTCTCCGCCACTGCTATGTCGGCGCGGAAGCCGAAGCAGGAGTGCCCCACGTGGTGGCCCAGATCGGCGGCGACAACATCGTCTGGTCGACCGACTACCCGCACTGGGACTCGGACTATCCCGAGGCGTCGGAGGAATTCCTGGCCCTGAGCGTCGACGAGGACACGAAGCGAAGGATCCTGTGGGACAACTGCGCGCGCCTGTACGGCCTGTCAGTGATGCAGTAGCAGACGCGAACCAAGGGGAGGATCGGCTATGCAGAGTCGAACACGATCGCTCGCGACGACAGTGGTCGGCCTCGTGCTGATGACGCTGCTCCTGGGTCTCACACTGGCCCCCGGGACGCCGGACGCGCAGCAGCGGAAACCGGTGACGGTCACCTCGTTGCGCTGCCCGATCGGGTGCGGCGTCACCGAGGGGGACACCATCCTCGGCAGCTTCTTCGCCAAGGAGCACCCGTGGCTCGTCTACCAATCGCAAGAGACACCCGGGTACATGTACAACATCCGGGAGATGGCCAAGAACAACAAGCGCTGGACGAACACCATCTTCGGCACCGAGGACACGGTGATCCAGCTCGGCTCGCACGGGGGACGCCCCGAGCTCAAGGAGTTCCTGCCCGACCCGATCAAGATCAAATGGAAGCTGCTTTTCGGCGAGGCCTGGTGGACGCAGGGGATGTGGTATGTGACGCTCGACCCGAAGCTCAAGACCATCGCCGACCTCAAGGGCAAGCGGCTCGGCCTCGGCCTCCGCACGCAGAGCGACTGGGGCATGGACGCTCGCGTCTTCCTGGACACCGCCTACGGCATCACGCCGGCCAACACGAACATCCAGCACCTGGGGCCGGTGGCCGCCGCCGAGGCCATGCTCGACGGCAAGGTCGACGCCGTGGTCATGGGCATGGGGACCGATCCGTTCGGCAAGAACTGGCTGCTGGCCGCGCCCATGCGCCTGCTGGAGGCTTCGGGGCGGAAGCTCTATTACATCGGCATGGACAAGGACGCGCCCGAGAAGGTCAACGCCAGGTACGGGACGACCTACATGACGATCACCGTGCCGCCGGGGACGTTGCCCCAGCGCGCGGAGCCGCTGGTGGTCGGCGTGGACCGCGGCTACCTCGCCTCGCACCCCGAGCTCCCCGAGGAGGTCGGCTACGAGATCGTCAAGACGGTGGCCAAGCTCTACCCGCGCATGACGACCCTCAACGCGCTCTGGAAGGTGCAGAGCCCCGAGCTCATGGTGAACGGCCTCACCGAGGAGAATGCCCACCCGGGCGCCATGCGCGCTTACAAGGAGCTCGGCTGGTGGGAGCATCGCACCAAGTTCCCCGCCGTCACCTATCCGAAGTGACACGGGGGTCGGGCCGAGCTCGGCGAGGCCGCACGTGAAGGCCACGCGCCGCGCCGCCGACCGGTTGTTCGTCGTGGTGGTGGGCGTCCTGTCCGTCTACATGGCGGTCACGACTTTTGTCTTCGTCCAGCTGACGCCCCACCACTACGCCACGCTGGTCGCCGGCATCGTCGGGCTCGCGGGGCTCCTGGCCCTTCGCAACGTGCTGGCGGAGGGCCAGGTCAGGCGGGGCATCCGCTTCTGGGCTCGGCTGAGCGTGGCGGCGGTCGCGCTGCTCGGCACCCTGCTCTCTACCGGCTACGTCCGGATCAACGGGCTCCGGCTCCAGATCGATCAGCCGTTCCTCAACGACACCGACGTGGTCATCGGAGCGATCTGGCTGGCCAGCCTCCTCCTCATCACCTGGTTCCACTGGGGCACCGTCCTCACCACCGTCATCGGCGTCGTCGTCCTCTACTTCTTCTATGGCCACCTGCTACCCATCCCGGTTCTCCGCCACAACGGTTACGAGGTTTCGTTCGTGCTGTCCTATATGGGGATGAACACGACCGAAGGCGTCTTCGCCTACGTGAGCGATGGGGTCGAGAAGCTCTACTTCCTGGTGATCTTCAGCGCCGTCCTGATCGGCAGCGGCATGCTGGACCTGGTGACGGAGCTGGGCAAGACGGTCGGCCGCTACGTCCGCGGCGGCGCCGCCTTCCCCGCGATCATCGGCAGCACCATGGAAGGGATGGTGATGGGGGCCGCCGTGACGAACGTCGTCATGAGCGGCAAGCTGACCATCCCCATGATGAAGCGCTACGGGTTCCGCCGGGAGTTCGCCGCCGCCGTCGAAGTGGCAGCCTCCACGGCGGGACAGATCATCCCGCCGGTGATGGGGCTCGCGGCCTTCATCATGGCGGCGCTCCTCAATATCTCGTACGTCGCCGTGGCGCTCATCGCGGTGATCCCCTCGGCGCTCTACATGATCGGCATCGCGATCGGCGTCCTCATCCGCTCCGCCGCCGACGACTTGCCGTACCTGCGGGAGCCTTTCGACCGGGTCCTGGTAGCCCGCTTGCTGCCGACGTTCGTGGTTCCGCTGGTGATCGTCATCGTCCTCCTGCTCGCCTTCCACACCCCGGCCTACGCCGGGCTCTTCGGGATCGCGGCCGCGGTCGTCCTGTGCCTCTTCCAGGGCCGCTTCCGGCCATCACTTCGCGACTTCGGCGTTGCCCTCAAGGAGGGCGCGGAGATCGCCATCCAGCTCTCGGTGCTGATCCTGGCCATCGGTCCGCTGGCCCAGACGTTCACCACCACGAACCTGGCCGGCCGACTGTCGGCGGTGCTGGTCAACGTCGTCCCCGACAGCCAGGTCGTCATTCTGCTGGGCGCCATGGTGCTGGCCCTGCTCGTCGGCATGGGATTGCCCACGCCCGCAGCCTACGTCCTGGTGGCGCTCACGCTCGCGCACTTCCTCCAGCAGGCCGGCATCGAGATCGTGGCCGCTCACTTCTTCATCCAGTACTTCGCCGTCTTCTCCACGATCACGCCACCGGTCGGCGTCGCCTGCCTGGCCGGCGCCAAGATCGCCGGGGCGTCGTTCCCGAGGACGGCCATCGAGTCGCTCAAGCTCGTGGCGCCGACCTTCATCATCCCCTTCGCCTTCATCTATCACCGGGAGCTGCTGGCCTTCCCGAAGCTCTCGCTGGCCATGCTGCCACCGATCGGCGCCGTCATTGCCGTGCAATGGGCCCTGGCCGTGGCCGGGCACGGACACTTCGTGCACCATCTCTCGCGCCTCGAGCGCGGGGCGGCGGCGCTCCTCGCCGCGGTCGGGCTGGCCGTCCTCGTCCAGACCCATTTCGCCTACCTGTTGGGCTATGTGGGGCTGGCCGGGGTGACGGCGGTCTGGCTCGCGCTCTCCGGACGGCGGCACGCCGCGGCCGCGCAAGGCCGCCTGCTCCCGGCGCCGCTGAGGGGAGGGGATGGCCACGACTGAGGCGCGGCCATGACCGTCTCGCCCGAGATCGCGCGCCGTTATCGGGCGCTGTTCGATCTGACGGACCTGGTGGCGGTGGTGACCGGTGGCGGTGGCGGACTAGGGAGCGCGATCGCCCGCGGTCTGGCCGCCTTCGGCGCCAGGCTGGTCATCGCCGATCTCGACGGGATGCTCGCCGCGAAGGTCGCGCAGCAGATCGTTGCCGCCGGCGGCGAGGCTCGCGCCACGACGGTGGATGTGACGCGGCCGGCTGCGGTCCGGGCCCTGGCCGACGACATCGCGGGCGCCGAGGGGCGCGCGGACATCCTCGTCAATGCCGCCGGCGTCCTGGCTCTCGCGCCGGCCGAAGAGATGTCCCTGGAGACGTGGGGTCGGGTCCTCGACGTGAACCTGACCGGGATCTTCCTCACCACCCAGGCGATCGGCTCCCTGATGCTCCGGCGGGCACGGGGCAAGATCGTCAACCTGGCCTCCGTGTCGAGCGTGGTCGCCAATCCCGGCTATGCCGCATACGCTGCCAGCAAGGGTGGGGTCGCCCAGCTCACCCGCGTGCTCGGTGTGGAGTGGTGCCGGCGGGGCGTCAACGTGAACGCCATCGGGCCTGCGATCGTGGAGACCGAGCTGACCCGGGCATACTTAGGGGACGCGACGTGGCGGGCCTCGGCCCTGGGCAAGATCCCGATGGGCCGCTTCGGCACAGCGGACGACCTCGTGGGGGCCGCCGTCTTCCTCGCCTCGTCGGCCTCGGACTTCATGGTGGGACAGACCATCTACGTGGACGGCGGCCGCACCCTCGGTTGACGGAGCGCGAACGGACTCGGCGATATGGACCTGAGCTACGACGATGTCCAGGAGATCTTGAAGATCATCGACGGCTCGGCGATCGAGGAGCTCCACCTGGAGATCGGAGATTTCAAGCTCGTCGTCCGCAAACGGGGCGGGGTGGCCGAGGCTACCGGAGTCCGCTCGGTTGGGGTGGCTCGGCCCACGCCCGCGCCGGCACAGCGGGCGGCCGCCTCCCGGGACACGGCCCCGGCCGCCGTCCCCGGGGCGGCTCGCTCTCAGGCCATCGGTGTGGAGGTCAAGGCGCCGATGGTGGGGACGTTCTACCGGGCGCCGGCTCCGGGGGCGCCCCCGTTCGTCGAGGTGGGCAGTGCGGTGGCCGAGGACGCGACGGTGTGCATCATCGAGGTCATGAAGCTGATGAATTCCATCCGGGCGGGGTGCCGCGGTCGGGTGAGCGAGATCTGCGTGGAGGACGGGGCGTTGGTGGAGTTCGGTCAGACCTTGATGGTGATCGAGCCGCTGGCGTGACTGATCCCGGGGGGCGGCTGTGAAACGCGTTCTCGTCGCCAACCGGGGGGAGATCGCCGTCCGCGTCATCCACGCGTGCCGTAGCCTGGGCCTCGAGACGGTCGCCATCTATTCGGAAGCCGATCGCGACGCGCTTCACACGCGGCTGGCCGACCGCGCGGTCTGTGTCGGCCCGCCCCCGGCGGCGGCCAGCTACCTCAACGTTTCGGCGATCCTGGCCACGGCCCGGGGTACCGGGTGCGACACCGTGCACCCCGGATACGGATTCCTGTCCGAGAATGCGGCCTTTGCCGCGGCCTGCCTGGAGCAAGGGCTGCGCTTCGTGGGCCCGTCCCCCGAGGCCATTCGTCTGATGGGGGACAAGCTGGAGGCCCGGCGCCTGGCCGCGGGGCTCGGGGTCCCGGTCGTGCCTGGTTCCCCGGGCCCGGTGCGCTCCGTGGAGGATGCGGCCGCGATCGGTTACCCGCTGCTGCTCAAGGCCTCGGCGGGCGGCGGCGGACGCGGCATGCGCGTCGTACGCACGGCGGCCGAGCTCGGTTCGGCCATTGAACGGGGCGCCGGGGAGGCCCGTGCCTCCTTCGGGGACGGCACGCTCTACGCCGAGCGCTATCTCGAGCGCGTGCGGCACGTCGAGGTCCAGGTTCTCGCCGACGCCCGCGGCGGTGTCGTTCATCTCGGTGAGCGCGACTGTTCCCTGCAGCGGCGTCATCAGAAGATCCTGGAGGAGGCGCCGTCGCCGGTGTTGAGCCCGCCACTGCGACGGGAGCTCACCGAGGCGGCGCTGCGCCTGGTCCAGGCCGTCGCCTATCAGGGCGCCGGCACCGTCGAGTTCGTGTTCGATCCGGATGCCGGGCGCTTCTACTTCATCGAGATGAACACACGGATCCAGGTCGAGCATCCGGTGACGGAGCTGATCACCGGGCTGGATCTGGTCGCGCTCCAGCTTCGCCTGGCCGCTGGCGAGGCGCTGCCCTTGGCCCAGGCCGACGTCCGGTTCGTGGGCCACGCCATCGAGTGCCGGATCAATGCGGAGCAACCCGACAAAGGCTTCCGGCCCAACCCGGGGACCGTGACTGCCTGGGTCCCGCCCCGGGGCGCCGGCGTGCGGGTCGATACGCACGTCGAACCCGGGACGGTCGTGCCGCCCTTCTACGATTCGCTGCTGGCTAAGGTGGTTGCGCATGGCGCTGATCGCCCCGCTGCGATCGCGCGGATGCGTGAGGCCCTGGTCGCCTTCCAGGTCGGTGGGGTGTCCACCACGATCGGGTTCCACCGCCGCCTGGTCGACCATCCCGATTTCGTGGCTGCCCGCGTGCACACCCGCTGGGTCGAGGAGGAGCTGGCGCGGGCGACCGCGACCAGGGCGACGTGAAGACCGTCAGCTTCGTCGACACCACGCTCCGCGACGCCCACCAGTCCTTATGGTCGACGCGGATGACCACGGCGATGATGCTGCCCGTGGCGCCGATCCTCGATCGTCTGGGTTTCGAGGCCATCGACCTGGTGGGCGGCGCCGTGTTCGATGTCTGCGTCCGTTACCTTCGCGAGGATCCCTGGGAACGCATGCGGATCATGAGCGGCGTCGTCACCCGCACCCCGCTCATCGTGATGACGCGAGGCCAGAGCCTGTTCACGTTCGAGCTCTTTCCCGACGACGTCGTCGCCCTGACGGCCCGTCGGATCGCCGCCAACGGCATTCGCTACGTCACGCCCTACGACGCGCTCAACGACATGCGCAACATGATCGTTCCGGTACGCGCCTCCAAGGCGGCCGGGCTCACCGTGGCGGGGGGCGTGGTCTACACCGTGAGCCCCGTCCATACGGACGCCTACTATGCCGGCAAGGCCCGGGAGCTCGTCACCCTCGGCGTGGACGCGGTCTTCCTCAAGGACCCTAGCGGGCTGCTGAAGCCCGAGCGGGTCCGCACGCTCATCCCGGCCCTCCGCCAGGCCGTCGGTGCGACCAGGCTCCAGCTGCACACCCACTGCCTGACCGGCCTGGGGCCGCTCTGCGCGCTGGAGGCGATCACCCACGGCGTGGATACCGTGCACACCGCCACGTCGCCGCTGGCCCACGGCGCCTCGCAGCCGCCGACGGAGTGGCTGGCGCGGAACGCGCGCCGCATCGGCTTCGACGTGCGGCTCGACGCCGACGGTCTGGCTCCGGTGGCCGACTACCTCCGGTACGTGGCCGCCCGCGAGGGCAAACCTCTGGGACGCATCGCCGAGTACGATCCGTTCCACTACGAGCACCAGGTGCCTGGCGGCATGATCTCGAACCTCCACTCCCAGCTCCGGGACATCGGCCTCTCCCACCGCCTGGACGAGATCCTGGAGGAGGCCGCCCGTGTCCGCCAGGAGCTCGGCTACCCCATCGTCGTCAGCCCCTTCGCGCAGTTCGTCATCACGCAGGCGGTCCTGAACACGGTCCAGGGCGAGCGCTACGCCACCGTGCCCGACGAGGTGCGCAAGTACGCGCTGGGTAACTACGGCGCGCTGGCCGCGCCCATCGATCCCAACGTGCTGGACCGGATCACGCGCGGTGAGGCGCCGGTCACGGCGCGTCCCGGCGACCTGCTCCCACCGGCCGTCGAGCGGGTGCGCCGCGAGCGGGGGCCGTTCGCGTCGGACGACGATTTGCTGCTGGCGGCCTTCTACAACCCGGAGCAGTACACCAGCCTCCTGGCGGCCCGCCCTATCCGGACCGAGTATCCGGTCGATCGCACGCCGCTCCTCACGCTCCTCAAGGAACTGGCGGCCCGGCCTGACGTGCGGGCCGTGAGCCTGATCAGGAGGCCGGCGTCCGTTGCCTGACCCGGACGACCGTCTGGAGCGCTTTTTCCGACCGCGTGCGATCGCCATCGTCGGGGCCACGGAGGACTTCACCCGGATCAACGGGCGCCCCCTGAAATTCCTGCTCGACAAGGGCTACGCGGGGCAGATCTATCCGGTGAATCCCAAGTACTCCACGTTGGCCGGGCTGGTTTGCTACCCGAGCGTGACGGCCATCCCCGGGCCGGTCGATCTCGCCATCGTCGCCGTCCCGGCCAAAGCCGTGGCGGCGTCGGTGCAGGAGTGCGTGGCCAAGGGCGTGCCGAGCGCCGTCGTGTTCAGCTCCGGCTTCGGCGAGATGGGCGAGGAGGGACGGCGGCTCGAGGCCGAAGTGGCCGAGGCGGCACGGCGGGGCGGGCTCCGGCTCTGCGGCCCCAACACGCTCGGCTTCATGAACACCTTCGACCGGGTGCTGGCCACGTTCAGCCAGGCCGGCGAAGGCGACACGCCGCCCGGTCCGGTGGCGTTCGTCACGCAGAGCGGGGCCTTCGGCACCGCCATCGTCGCGCTCGGACGCCAGCAGGGTGTGGCCTTCGGATACTTCGTCAACAGCGGCAACGAAGCGGACCTCGGCTTCGCCGAATTGCTCGCCTGGGTCCTGGAAGATCCCCGCGTGAAGGTCGTCGCCGGCTACATCGAAGGCCTCCGTGACGGACGGCGCCTGCTCGCCGTCGCCGATCGCGCCCTGGATCTCGGCAAGCCGCTCGTGATCACCAAAGTCGGCCGCTTTGGAGCCGGAGCCCGCGCCGCCTCGTCGCATACCGGCTCGCTCGCCGGCAGCGACCGCATCTACGCCGGCGTCTTCCGACAGAAAGGAATCCTCCGCGCGCCCCAGGAGCAGACTCTCCTCGACCTGGCCGCGGCGTTCTCCACCTGCCCACTGCCGGCTGGCCGCGGGCTGGGCATCGTGACCCAGTCCGGCGGCGCCGGCGTGCTCATGGCCGACCGCGCCGAGGAGCTCGGGCTGGCCGTTCCCGAGCTCGCCTCCGAGACCCAGGCCGCCCTGAGCAAGGTCGTGCCGGCGTTCGGCGCCGTGCGGAATCCGGTGGACATCACGGCCCAGTTCATCGCCGACCCCGGACTGCTGCGGGCCTCCCTGGACCTGGTGCTCGCGGACCCCGGGGTGCACGCGGCGATTTTCTATCTCGGGCTCATGGCCCGGTTCGCCGACCAGGTGGTCGCTAACCTGCGCGAGGCGTACGCGCGGGCCAGCAAACCGCTGATCGTGGCCTGGGTCGCCGCGCCCGAGGCTGCCCGCGCGGCGCTCCGCGAGGCCGGGATCTGTATGCTGCCGAGCGCGACCCGAGCGGTGGACGCGGTGCACGGCCTCGTCGAGTTCGCCGAGCGTCGGCGGCGACGGCTCGGCGGCGCGCGCGCCGCCCACCAGCCGCCGTCGGCATCCGGGCGGGCCGCCCTGCAGCGCGCGCTGGCCGGCGCGCGAGCGGCCGGCGCGCGTGTGCTGGGCGCTCTGGAAGCGTTCGAGCTGCTCGCCGCCTACGGGGTGCCGGTGGCCCGGGCCCATCTGGTCACGTCGGCGGACGGAGCGGCGCGCGCGCTCCAGGAGCTTGGTGGGCGCGTCGCGCTCAAAGTGGAGTCGGCGGACCTCGTCCACAAGACGGAGGCCGACGCGATCCGACTCGACGTGACGGACCCCGAGGCAGCCTGCCGGGCGTTCGACGAGGTCATGGCTAACGCTCGCCGGCATCGACCGGGCCGCTATCCGCGGGGTGCTGGTGCAGGAGATGGCCTCGGGCGGCATCGAAGTCGTGGTCGGCCTGCACCGCGATGCGCAGTTCGGCCCGGTCGTCATGGTCGGCCTGGGCGGTGTGCTGGTCGAAGCCCTGGACGATGTCGCCTTCAGAGCGGCGCCGCTCAGCCGGGAGGACGCCCGGGACATGCTCGAGAGCCTGCGCGGCAGGCGCGTGCTGGAGGGAGTACGGGGTCGGCCGCCTGCCGACGTGGAGGCTCTCATCGACGTCATCCTGGCCGTCTCCCGGCTCGGGGCCGATGCCGAGGGTCTCGTCGGCGAGCTGGATATCAACCCTCTGGTCGTGCAGCCGCGGGGGAGGGGTGCCGTGGCTGTGGACGCCCTCGTCGTCGTGAGCCCCGAGGCGCCCGCGCGGGCCTGACGCGGGCTGTCGGCCGGCCGGCAGAATCTCCTGGGGCGGGCGCACTAGACGCGAAACCCGGGCGGACGGCAACGCCCGGACAATCCGCGACTTACAGCGTCGGTGCGACTCTTGCTCTTGCTTCCTGCCGGGGCGCGCGATGGCCCCGGAAGGAGCGATGAGCGATGCTAGGCGATCTCGCCATCTGGCTGTCGGCCGCCGTGGGTGTCTCCGCGTCGGTGTATATCGTCGCCACCGCGACGGTGACCTTCGCGCGGTTTCTCAAGCGGCGTAGCCGCGCCCACGCCTGACCTCACCGTCAGAGGCAGGCCTCGAACAGGCCCGCGGCCCCCTGACCGCCGCCCACGCACATCGTTACCACCCCGTAACGAGCGCGCCGGCGGAGCATCTCGTTGGCGAGGGTGCCAACCATCCGTGAGCCGGTCATGCCGAAGGGGTGGCCGATCGAGACGGAGCCGCCGTTGACGTTGAGCTTGTCGGGGTCGAGCCCCAACCGGTCGCGGCAGTAGACGACCTGCGAGGCGAACGCCTCGTTCAGCTCCCACACCCCGATGTCATCGATCTTGAGCCCGTGACGGCCGAGCAGCTTGGGCACCGCGAAGACCGGCCCGATGCCCATCTCGTCCGGCTGGCAGGCGGCGAGCGCGAAGCCCCGGAAGACGAGCTTGGGTCGGATGCCGAGGGCTTCGGCCCGCCGGCGCTCCATCAGGAGCGTGGCCGAGGCGCCGTCGGACAGTTGGGATGAATTGCCCGCGGTGACCGAGCCCTGGCCGCTCGCCTTGTCGAAGTGCGGTGGCAGGGCCAGGAGGCCCTCCAGCGTCGTATCCGGCCGGTTGCATTCGTCGCGGTCGACGTAGTGCTCCTCCTGGCCGACGATCTCACCGCTCTTCTTATCAGTGATGCCGCGCGTCACCTGCATGGGCGCCAGCTCTTCTTTGAAGAACCCCTCCTGCTGGGCACGGGCCGTCCGCTGCTGAGAGAGCAGCGCGTACTCGTCCTGGGCGCGTCGGCTGATCCCGTAACGCTTGGCCACGACCTCCGCGGTGTCTCCCATGACCATGTACAGCCCGGGATAATGCTCCTTGACCCAGGGATTCGGATTGTTGTCCCGCTGCATCATGGTGATCGATTCCACACCGCCCCCGATGGCGGCCTCGGCGCTTTCGTTGATGATGAGGTGCGCCGCCATGGCGATGGCCTGCAAGCCCGACGAGCAGAAGCGGTTGACCGTGGTGCCCGGCGTGGTCACCGGCAGGCCCGCGCGCAGCGCGGCCACGCGGGCGATATTGTGGCCCTGCGGGCCGTGGGGCTGCCCGCAGCCGAGGATGACGTCCTCGATGGCGCCCGGGTCCAGCTGGGGCGCTTTGCCGAGCACGTCGCGGATGACGTGCGCGGCTAGCTCATCGGGGCGCGTGAGGTTGAAGGAGCCGCGGAACGACTTGGCCAGGGGCGTGCGGGAGCTGGCGACGACGACGGCTTCTCGCATGGCGAGTCCTTTCCTGGTCAGGGACGCTTGACGTAACGGGGCGTCTCGGCCCACGTGCGCTCGATCTCGTCGACGGTCTTGGGCGTACCGGCGGTGAGGAGGTCGCAGCCCTCGGGGGTGACGAGCACGTCGTCCTCGATGCGGACGCCGATGCCGCGAAACTCCCGGGGCACGGGGTGGACCACCGTCTCGGCGCGGGCCCGCTCCTCCTCCTCCAGGCGCCTGGCAGCGGCAGTGCCCAGCCGATAACGGCGCTCCCACATCTCCTGCTCGCTGTACTCGCGCAGGAAAAACGTGGCGCTCTCCCGCTCGGGATCGAAATAGAGCCCGGGCTCCACGGTGAGCACCATCCCCGGCTCGAGCCGCCGCGAGCGACCCTCCGCGCGATAGTCACCCACGTCGTGCACGTCCATGCCTAGCCAGTGGCCGGTGCCGTGCATGAAGAATTCCCGATAGTGGTGCATGGCCAGCGACTCTTCCACGCTGCGGGGCAGCAGCCCCAGCCCCACCAGGCCCTCGGTGAGCACCCGCCGGGCCGCGTCGTGGACTCCTTCCACGGTCTGGCCCGGCCGGGCAGCGGCGATCGCGGCGAGCTGGGCTTGCAGCACGAGCTCGTAGATCGTGCGCTGGCTCCCGGTGAACCGCCCCGACGCGGGAAAGGTGCGGGTGATGTCGGAGGCGTGATAGCCGTACTCGCAGCCGGCGTCGATGAGCACCAGGTCGCCCTCGGCGAGGCGCCGCGTGTTCTCGTGATAGTGCAGGATGCAGGCGTTCGGGCCCGAGGCCACGATCGACGGATAGGCGTTGCGCGGCGAGCCGTGCGAGCGGAACACGAACTCCAGCGCGGCCTGCAGCTGATACTCGAACAGGCCGGGCGCGGCTACCCGCATTGCCTCGCTATGGGCCTCCCGGCTGATGGCGCAGGCCTGGCGTTGCCAGGCCAGCTCGGCCGGTGAACGCCGGAGCCGCATCTCGTGCAGGATGGGGCCGGGGTCCTCGATGCGGATCGGGGTGGGAAAACCGCGGGTCCGGGCCAGCCGCAGCTCGGAGACCAGTCGAGTGATCCGCGCGTCGTGGGCCGGGTTGCCGAGCCGGTAGTAGAGGACGGGTCGCTCCAGAGCCCACTCGCGGAGCTTCTCGTCGAGCTGGGCGATCGGGTAGGCCGTATCCGCCCCGTAGGTCGCGATGGCGCCCTCCACGCCGGCGCGGCGGCCGTTCCAGATCTCCATCTCGCGATCACGGGGGCGAACGAACAGGACGAAACGCTCCTTGCTGTGGCCGGGGTTCACCACGGCCACCGCATCGGGCTCGTCGAACCCCGTCAGGAAGAAGAAATCGGAGTACTGGCGGAACTCGTACGCGACGTCGCCGTTGCGCGGGGTTTCCTGAGCCCCTGGCAGGATGGCCAGGGCGTCGCCGATCGCGTCGGCGAAGCGCTGCCGCCGGTCGAGAAACTGGCCCAGATCGAAGGTCACGTGGCAATGGTACGCCATCCGGCGTTTCCGCACATTCCTGATATCATCGCCCTGCCGCTCATGGCGACCACGCCCGACACCGTATACCTGCCGTTCAACCGGGGCTGCCTGGGCGAGGCGTTCACGCCCGCCAAGCAGCACGCCAAGCCGCCGGAGCGCCTCGGGCACTGGCTCATCGTCCAGGAGCAGGGGCTGGTAGTGTGCACCGACGCCCACGAGCTGTCGCTGCCGGCGGGCGAGTGCCCCCCCGACCTCGAGGGGCTGATCGGCGAGCCGTTCTGGCTCGGAACCTGGCGGGGTACTCCCTGCTGGGTCGGCGCTCTGCCGCGCGGAGCCGGCATTCCGGCTGGTTTCCACCGCGAGACGCTGGTGCCCATGCAAGGCACCCGCTTGCCCGACGAGCTGCTGTCGCTCGGCGGCATGGCGATGCAGGCCCTGTGGTGGGAATCGACCAGTGGACACTGTCCACGGTGTGGCCAGCGGACCGAGCGGATCGCCAACGAGTGGGGCAAGCGCTGTCCCGCGTGCCGCTACGAGCACTACCCGCACCTGCACCCCGCGGTGATCGTGCTCGTCCGGGACGGCGACCGCGTCCTCCTGGCCCGCAAAGCCATCTGGGCCCCCGGCCGCTACGCGCTCATCGCCGGATTCGTCGACAACGGTGAGTCGCTGGAAGGGACGGTGTGCCGCGAGGTGCTCGAGGAGGTCGGCGTCGCCGTGGACAACATCCGCTACGTCGGCAGTCAGAACTGGCCATTTCCTAGCCAGCTCATGGTGGGATTCGTGGCCGACTATGCCGGAGGTGAGATCACCATCGACCCCGAGGAGCTGGAGGACGCGCGATGGTTCTCGCGCGACGCACTGCCCACGGGGCCTGCCCGTCACTCCATCGCCGGGTTCATCATCGAGCACTACGCCCGACGGCCGCGGCGATAGGTACGCGCGGCCTCAGGACATCATCCCGCCGTCGACGGTGTAGATGCCGCCATTGACGTAGGATGCCTCCGCGCTGCAGAGGAAGGCGACGAGAGCCGCGACCTCCTCCGGCTCCCCGTAACGACGCATCGGGATACCCGCCACGAACCGGCGGTGAGCCGCTTGCGGGTCCTTGGGGTCGAAGCCTTCATCCAGCAAGCCCGCCATGGGCGTGGAGATTGGGCCCGGGCACACGGCGTTCACGCGGACCCCGTGCCGCACGAGCTCGAGCGAGGCGGTGCGGGTGAGCCCGATGACGGCATGTTTGCTCGTCGTATAGGCGACGAGCCCCGGCGTCCCTCGCAACCCGGCGACGGAGGCGGTGTTGACGATGGCGCCGCCGCCCCGCCGGATGATGGCCGGCGCCACCAGCTTCAAGCCTAGCCACACGCTCTTGACATTCACGGCGAGCACCCGGTCGAACATGTCTTCCGGATACTCGAGCAGCGGTTTCACCGCCCCCAGGATGCCGGCGTTGTTGAAGAAGCAGTCGATCCCGCCGAAGCGCTCGGTGGCCTCGGCCACGTAGCGTTGGACGTCGGCGGACCGGGTCACGTCGGCTTCGACCGCGGCGGCCTCGCCGCCGGCCTGCTGGACGGCGGCGACGCAACCAGCGAGGTCGGCGCCGGGCAAGTCGACGACGACGACCCGCGCGCCCTCGGAGCCGAAGCGCACGGCGGCCGCCCGCCCGATGCCCCGGGCGCCGCCGGTCACCACGACGACCTTGTCACGAAAGCGCTGGCTCACGTCGGTCAACGACTCGCCTTCACTATCGATGGAAGCCGCGGGCCCGTCAACACCGTGCGCGGCCTTCTGGTATAGTGCGACGGCTGGCTCGAACGTGAACGATCTGACAACGAGGAAGGCCATGCGCAAGACCATCACCGGCACCGGCGGGATGCTGCTGCTTCAGACGCTCAAGGACGCGGGCGTGGAATATCTCTTCACGAACCCGGGCTCGGCGGAGACCGGGATCTTCGCGGCGCTCGCCGAGGACGGTGATCAGCGGCTCGTCGTCGCCAAGCACGAAGGCCTGGTGGCGGCCATGGCCGACGGCTATCACCGGTTCAGCGGCAAGGTCGGGGTCGTCATCGCCCATGTCATGGGCGGCTCGTACCAGCTGGCCGGCCAGCTCTTCAACGCCCAGGTCGCCGGCTCGTCGCTGCTGGTCATCGCCGGCGACTGGGCCTCGGAGCTGCAGGACTACCGGGGCCTGGCGCCGTTTCCCGGCCTGAGCCAGGCCGAATCCATGCGGCCGTTGACCAAAGAGGCGCGCTGCGCCTTCCAGGTCGCCACGAACCCGGCCGCCATCCCCGTGGCCACGACCCGGGCCCTGCGCGAAGCCACGACGCCCCCGACCGGTCCGGTGTACCTGTCCATCAGCGCGGAGCTGCTGATTCGCGAGGGGCTGGAAGCCCAGATCGGCGAGGGGGCGAACTACACGATCGAGCGGCCGGGCCCGGCCCGCCGGCAGACGATCGAGGCGATCGCCCGGCGGCTCGGCGAGGCGCAGTGTCCCGTGTTGATGTTCGGCGACGATGTGTGGCGCGGCGGAGCCCAGGCCGAGGCTGTGGCCCTGGCCGAAGCGCTCGAGGCTCCGGTGTTCAACACCCGGCAGATCTTCGTGAACTTTCCCAGCCGCCATCCGCTCTTCTGCGGCATGTATCCCGTCTCCCGGGAGTTCGAGAAGGTCACCGGGCTGAAGCCCGATCTGATCTTCCTCGTCGGGTGTCAGGGCGTCCACGGCGGGGTGGCCGAGCCCGTGGTGATGCAGATCGGCCCCAATCCGCTGCTCATGGGGCGTCACTATCCGCTCGACGTCGCCGTGCAGTGCGAGCTGCGCGACACGCTTCGCGAGCTGAAGGAGACGCTGACGCGGCTGCACCCGGCCGAGCGCGTCGCGACGTGGGCCCGCCAGCGGGCCAAGGTGCGCAGCTACGCCAGCCTGTTGATCAGCCGTGAGGAAGACCTCGTGCGCGAGCACGAGCACGACACGATGGTCCATCCCAGCGTTCTGGAAGCGCAGCTCGCCGAGCTGCTGCCCCGGACCTCCACCATGGTCCAGGAAAGCTCGACGGCGCGCACGACGCTGCTGCCCTTCGGCCACCAGGGCATGGCCTGGACGCGGAGCGGCGGCGGCTCTCTCGGATTCGGCGTGGGCGCCGCCATCGGCGCCAAGCTCGCAGTCGGTCGAGAGCGGCCCGTCGTGCTCCACCTGGGCGACGGAGCGCTCGGCTACAGTGCGGCGGGGTTCTGGACGATGGCCCGCTACAACACGGCGGTGCTGACCGTCGTCTCCAACAACGAGAGCTATCAGATCGTGCGCCACAACTGGGCGCGGGAGATGCCGGACAGCAAGATGGTCCGAGATGCCAGATATCCCGGCCTCTATCTGAGCGCCCCCGCGGTGGACTACGTGGGGCTGGCGCGCGCCCAGGGCGTGGACGGTGAATCCGTCACGACGCTCAAGGAGCTGGAGCCCGCGCTCCGTCGGGGCCTGGAACGGACGACCCGCGACAACCGGCCATACCTGATCGACGTCACGGTCGCCAGGGAGGGGGTGGGGGCCGAGTCGACCTGGTATCAGGACTGGCGGCTCTAGCCGTCATCGAGCTTCAGCGCGATCTCCTCGCCATTGCCGATGGGGACCGTCACGGCGAACAACCGGGGGTGAGACTTCACGCGGCCCAGGAAAGCTTCAAGTTCCTGGGCGTGCGAGGTCACGTTGTCGGCAATGAGCAAGCCGCCCGGGCGCAACTTCGGCACGACCAGCTCCAGGTAGTCGAGGTAGCTCGGCCGGTCCGCGTCGAGAAAGACGAGGTCGAGGGGTCCCGCGAGCCCTGGCAGGGTGTCCGCGGCGCGCCCCGCGATGACCTCCACGACGCTCTCCAGCCCGGCCCTGGCGAGATTGGTTCGGGCGAGGGCGATCTTGTCGGGGTTGAACTCGAGGGTGGTGACGCGGCCGCCAGTCGCGCGTGCGGCGTCGGCCAGCCAGATCGTGGAGAAGGCGTTGGACGTTCCCACCTCCAGAATGCGCCTGGCGCCCGTGGCCCGGACGAGGATCCACAGCAGACGGCCCGTGTCGCGGGTGATGTTCAGCATGCGCCGGGGCCGGGCGGTCTCCCGAGCGTCGTTGTCCTCGCCGAACCTGGCCAGCTCTTCCAGGAGCTGTCCGAGGGCATGGTCCACGGGCGCCTCAGCCGCGGCCTTCGCGCAGGAAGGCGAGCAGGTCGAGGTCCCCCGGCGATCGGCCGTACTCCGTCAGTGCCACCGCGGCTTCACCGCGGAATTGCGTGCCGTGGTTGGCGACGTGCGCGAGAAGGTGCCAGAGGACGTTTTGCTGGGGTACCCCTCTGGTCGTCTTGTACTGAACCGTCGCCGCGAGGGCAGCATCGCTGAGCGACGCCAGGTAGCCGCGCATCTTGCGCTCTTCTTCGGTCCAGCGACCCTGCAGGGCGTCGAGCGTCGGGAATTCGCTCTCGGCCGGCAGCGCCTGAGGCGAGACGCCCTCCTGGCACCGTAAGCGCCACACGACCTCGGTGCCCAAGATGTGTGCCAACGTGCCACGCACGCTGCCGTGACTCAGGCGGGCCGGGGCCGTCAGCTGCTCCGGCGTCACTCGGGCGGCGGCACTCAGCACTCGCGCGTTGGCCCAGTAGTTGTAGTCGTACAGCAGCCTGACGTCGTCCTTCGTCATGCAGCGCCCTCGCCGGCCTCGAAACGGTCTCTTGCGCGACTGCCAGCCGAGAGTATATCGCCGTCCAGAGACGCCGAGAGGACAGCGCCGTGGCCGCGGGTCTCGTCGACCTCCTCGGAGGCGCCGGGGGGGCGCCCCGGCGCTAGCCGTTCACGGGTCGGGAGCCGCCCACGGATACAGACGTGGTATCACGATCGTCAGCGCGGTGGCGACCGCGATGGCCACGACCAGGCCGGCGACGAACAGGGTCCAGGTATTCGGCCTGAGGGTGCCGAGACTGACGATCACGAAGAGGATCGGCAGATCCAGGAAATGCGTGAACGTGGGGACGCCTTCGGAGCGCGCCTTCTGGAGCTGAGCCGTGAACCCGCCGCCGCTTAGGGCTTGCTCAGTCAGCCGCCGGAGGCGCACGAAGTAGAGTCGGGTCACGGTGTTGCCCTCGATGAATTCGAACGCGAACAGGAAGACCATCCCGGCCAGCCACGGCGTCTCGACGAAGCTCCAGCCGCCGAAAAACTCGACGATCAGCCACGTGCCCGAGACCAGCAGGAGAACCGCGCCGGGAACGACGAGACCGTCGTAAAAGACCGCGATATTGCGCACGGCTTCCGAGAACCGGACCAGCTCGCGGCACTGGCGTGAGCGCATGTCGCTGACCCAGACGCCGATCAGCCCGGCCCCGATCAGGACGACGCCGATGACGTGGAGCAGCTTCAATATGGCGTAAACCATCGTCCCACAGCCTTGCCGATCCGCTGGAATCGCCGGCGACGTCGTTCGCCTCCATCGCGGGCAGGCTCGGCAAGTATACGAGAATGGCTCTTCCACGGGACTCGAGGCGACGCTACCATGCGCCTGCACCCTACGTGACGGAGGGACTCCATGGTTGTCACCCTGTTTCGTAGCCGCCTGAAGCCGGAAGCGAAAGAGGAATATGCGCGGTGGGCTGGTCGCATGGAGGAGCTTGTCAGGCAAGTGCCAGGTTACGTCTCCCACAAGGGATTCGTCGCCGAGGACGGTGAGCGAGTCACCATCGTGGAATTCGCCTCGGAAGAGGGGCAGCGGGCGTGGGCGACACACCCCGAACACGTGGAGGTGCAGAAGAAGGGGCGCCAGGACTTCTACGCCGAGTTCCGCGTGCAAGTGTGCACGGTGCAGCGGGAGATGGTGCACCCGGCGACCGGCGCCAGGGACATGGACGTCTTGCAGCGGCTCAACGAGAGCTACATCCGATCAGTACGCACGTCGGACGCGCGCTGGTTCGAGGAACACCTGGCCGAGGACTTCGTGAATAGCAATCCCGACGGCTCGTTGGTGGACCGCGCCGGGTTTCTGGCGCAAGTGACGCGACCGATGACTCTCTCGAATTTCGGCGTAGAGGACGTGGCGATCCGAGTTCTCGGGGACACGGCGATCGTTCACGGCAAGACCGTGTACCGGAAGCTCGACGGCCAGCCCGCGGCCGGCCGCTACACCGACGTCTGGGCCCGCCGGAATGGCCGCTGGCTCTGCGTGGCCGCCCACGTGACCCGCGGCTGAGCGCGCACGTTCCTGTCGGGCTCGCGCATTACTCCCGGCGTCAGCCGTGGCTCACCGGGCCGGGCGTGAACGGGTCAATCGCACGGCCAGCACGACGTGGCTGGCGATGATCAGCGGCACCAGGAAGGTCGGGAGCAGGCTCAGCGGCAATCGCAGGAGCTCGGCCATCGATTCGGGGTTCGCCGAGGCGAGCCGCGCCGCGGTCAGGACCACGAACAGGATGTCGGCCAACCCCACCAGGTTCCAGGCGATGTAGGCGAGGCGCCGACCCGCGCCGTACGGGGGACCCCACAACAATAATCCTGTCGCCAGGCTCGCCACGGCGATGTCTCCCCATCCACCCGGGACGGCAAACGCGTAGGGTAACCGGCTTTGTCCGTAGAGATAGAGGAAGTGGATCCCCACGAAGCGCGTCAGGTGCAACGCGACCAGCCAGCGCTCGTCGACCTGCATCAACCATGCTCTGAGCCGTGCCGAGAACCATCCGACGGCGAGTACGGCCGCGGTCAGCCCGAACAGGATCAGCGGGGGGGCGGGCGGCCGCAACATGCCGACGACGCCGGCTGCGCCGAGAGCGATGGCGATGAGCAGCCAGGCAAGCAGAACCAGCACGACGGTGCGGGAGCTCATGATCGTCATGCGCGGGTCAGCCGCGCTCGAGGAAACGACAGATCACCTCATTGACGACGTCGGGGTGGGTGAGCGGGCCCATGTGTCCGAGGTTCTCGAGCTCGATGACTTCGACTCGAGGCAGTGTCTTCGTCAGGAGCCGGGCGACGCCGCGAGACGAGGCAGGGGAGGGTTTTCCGATCATGTAGAGAACGGGCACGGTGAGCGCGGCGAAGGCCTCCAGGGGTGTCGACTCCCCGAACAACGCGCTCTCCCACCCGTGCACATTGAGCATGGAGCTGGCGATCGAGCTCTGGCGCGACGCCGGCGTATCGGCCCACGTCCCCGGGCCCATCCAGTAATCGATGAAGTATTGGGCGGCAGTGGCCGTGTCGCCGGTCTCGAGCGCGGCCTTCGCTCCGGCCACGGCCGCCCGAATCCCGTCGGCCTCGTTGGGGGGAGGGGACTCCGCGTCGAGGAGCGCGAACAAGGTGGGCTCGTATAAAGCCAGCGCGCGGACACGGCGCGGTTGGGCGAGCGCGACGATGAGCGCCACGGCGGCGCCATACGAGTGGCCGACCAGCGCGAAGGGCTCGCCGGCCCGGGCGAAGACGGGCTCGAGGAGGGCGGCTTCGTCGCGGAGGCGGATAGACCGGTCCGTCGGCCACGCGGGACTGTTGCCGGCGCCGTATGAATCCGGGGCGAGCACGTGGAACTTCGGGGCCAGGCGGTCCATCAGCGCGCGCCACTGACTCGACGTGCTCGCGTTCGCGTGCAGACAGACGACGCCCGGACCGGCCCCGGCTTCACGGAAGAAGGGAATCACGAGTCCTTACCGTGCGTCATCGCCGCGGCTCGCTCACGTGTCTGCTGACGCGGGTGGAGCTCACACCGGGTCGCGGTGGACGGTGGCAGGGGCGAACGCGGGAAGGCACACGGCGATGTACTCCGCGCCGCCGGGTTCAGGACTGCTGTAGCGGAGCCACTCGCCCGGGCGTGCCACGACGGCCTGACCCTGCCGCACGTCGAGAACACCACCTTCGAATTCAACCCGTAGCAGACCTCGGAGGACAACGGTAATCTCTTCGAACTCGGGTCGTTGACCGGGCTCGCGCCAGCCCTCAGGGGATACCATGCGGGCAACGCTCACATTCACGTGCCCCGAGTTTACCCGACCGACATACTCTTCGATCGTCTTCGGCTTGTTGCCGGCGGCCTGAATCCGTGTGGGCTTGTCGATCAACCTGGGCATAGGCAGCACCTCATTCGCGATCGATCTGCGAGCCTTTGCCGGACTGGCGAGCACGTTGGTACGCCAGCGCGGCGACGGCAAGGTCCCCGAGCGCGAGTCCGCGAAAGACGAACGCCGTCTTCTCCTCGTCGGAGCGACGCCCGGCGACGTCGCCATTCACCAATCCCGTCAGATCACCCGCCACCAGCGCCGGGTCCACCAGCGGCTTGGGCATCTGCGCTTCCTGTTCCAGATCGTCGATGACGATCCGATCGAACGCGGACATGGTGTCGGGCAACCACGGCGCCGCCAGGTCCGTCACTGTGGCAAAGACACCTGGTCGCAACCAGCGGGCGTCCAGAAAGGGCACGAGTTGCGGCGAGAACGTCACCGAGCTGATGACCAGATCGGCGTCTCGCACGGTCTCACGGGCAGTTGCGCTGGCGACGGCCGAGAGCCCGAGCTTCTTCGCCGTCCGGCATAACGCGTCGCGATTCACCGTGCCACGCCCGAACGCACGGATCTCCTCGAGGGGAAACAGCGCCGAGAACGCCTGTAAATGGCTGTGGGCTTGGACCCCGCAGCCGATGAAGGCCGCGACGGACGCGGCGGGTCTGGCCAGTCGCTTGGCCGCGACGGCGCTCAACCCCGCCGTGCGCACGGCGGTGATCCAGTTGCCGTCGATCACGGCCACCGGAAGGCCTGTGTCACTGTCCAGAAGGGTGACCACAGCGTTGATGTCCGGCAGGCCGCGTTCTCGGTTGCGCGGATTGAGGATCAGTGACTTTACGGCCAGAAACGGCGGATCGTCGGCCGCCGACAGCGTCGCCATCATGTATCGGCCGTCCGGCGGTTGAATCACGGCCTTCGGCGCGCTCCACACTCGTGCCCGGCTGCGCCCGCGTATCAGGTGCTCGATACTCTCGATCACCTCTCGGGTGGTGAGACCCAGGCTCTGAAGCGTCCTCTGCGTGAGATAGAGCAGGGGCGTACCCCTTTCCATGTCCTGCGCCTCCGATCCATTACTGTAACGAAGCGAGCAATCGTGCAAGTGGCGCGGCGGGCGAGCCGCCGCGACGCACGCTCAAAGCTCCTCCAGGATGCGCTGGATCGACGCTTCGTCGACATGGACGCTCAGCAGCAGCTCTCTGACCGCCCTGCGATCGCGGGAGCGTTGGGCAGCGTCGAACGCATCGAGCTTGTCGCCGGCGTGCAGGCGCTCGTTGACCGTCATCCCGGACAGCGTCCACCGTGTGTACTCGGTCTTGAAGGCATCTGGTCGCGACGTGCTGCGGCGCGATCCTGAAGATCACCCGGACGTCGCCTTGCCGATGGAACGGGTCGACGCCCAGATAGAGCCGCGCCAGGGCGTCGATGTTCTGGCGGCCCTTTGCCGTGTTGACCAGGATGTGCGTGCCATCGAAGCTGCACCACACGGGCTGGACCTGCGGCGTCCCATCGCCCATCAGCGTGGCCAGCGGCACCACGATGGCACGGTCGAGGAGGTCGCGGTATTTGTCCGGTCAGGGCCTTTCATGTCTTTAACCTTCGGATCAGAATGTGACGATGTAGGCAATATCGGTGAGCGGACGAATCGTTGAGTCGCCTACGAGGCTCCGCAGGCGAGCTTCAGAAAAGTGCTCTGACCGAAAGCCCCCTTCTGTTTCGAGGTGGTCGCGGGTCTCCTGGGACACGACGTGACCCAGGCGCCGATACCATTCGCGACGAGCCGGCACTGACGCCTCCGAGTAGACGGACAGGAGCCGGGTGTGATGCTGCGGGGCCAGGCGCCGCATCTCCCTCAAGGCGCCGGTCTTGTCGCTCATAGTCCCCCACGTGTTGGTGAGGCACATCGCCAGGTCGAACGCGGCGGTCGTAGGAATGGCGGTCGCGTCGGCGGTGATGAAGTACAGGTGGCGACCGCTACGAGCGCGCTCGGCCTCGGCGATGTAGCTATGCTCGTAGTCCACGCCGACGCCGAGACGAATGCGCTCCCCGAGTAGGTGCAGATGGCGTCCGGTCCCGCAGCCAAGATCGATGACGCGCGCCCCTTCGGCGACGACGCGGTCAAGGAGCTCCAGCTCGGCGCGCAAGAACGCCTGGATCTCGGGCGGCTGCGTAGCCGGATCCAGAGCGCGATTCAGTAAACCAGCCGCGTAGACGTCGTCGTTCGACATGCCGCCCGCTTCCGCCTGGTGACACGTGTGGCTCGAGCAAGAAGAGCGAGACCAAGCGCAAGCACAGACACTGGGACGATGAGCCAGTGCTTGCGGCCCTGCGCGAGATGGTGCATTCCGGCGGCGACACCGGCAGAGCCAGACGGAGGCAAGCAACAGGAGCGCGAGGCGAACGCGGAAGGCCCCGTAGCTCGAGATGGCGCTCCGGCTGACCTGCGGCGGCCGGGTTCCGCGGATTGTGCCCGACCCAGCCGAGCGGGAACGTTACGTGCCTTCATAGCCGCGCCTGGCCCCACGGAGGCGTGCCGCGGACGGTGCGCGACTAGCACCATCGACCCCGGGAACTCCAAGGTATCGCGGAGGTGCAGGTCTGCTCTGCTTGGGCATCATGGTCGGACTGGGTTGCGTCGACGGGTCAGGAATACGACCGGAATGAGATAGGCATCGGCCGCCACCGCGAAAGCTATGGGCGCCGTAAAGCTGAGCCGGGAGAGCAATAGATCCCGAAGTCCTAGAATCAAGGCGCAGCTCCATGAATCAGAACCGATCGGTAACCAAGACTCGCCCCTTGGCGCCGACAGAAGTCTTTCCGTCCTGGCCTCGGATACGGCCGCGCAGCTCGACGATGTCGCCTTTGAGCTTCTCATTTGGCGTTACCTTCACTACCATCCATTCGAGATGAATGGTTTCATCTGCGTAAACTGGTCGGCGGAATCGAACCCAGAACTCGAGCCCCAACATTGCGCCTCGTGTCGAAAAGTGGGACGCGGTCAGGGCGAGTAACAGAGCGGTTGTATGGGGGCCACTGGCTGTCGGCCTTCCGAATCGGGTGGTGGCGGCAAAGGTAGGATCGTGATGCAGCGGGTTGTTATCACCGACGGCATTCGCAACGTCAACGACCATCGCCGGGGAGAGTGCAACTTCCGAGGAGAAACGTTCTCGCGGGTAGGCTCTCATACCTCGACCTCCATCGCGGTGATCGAGAGCGTCGGATCACGTCTCCCGTGCCTCAAGGGGCTCGGTGAAGAATAGCCGATCCCCGAATGCGGCCGCATGCGGTTGTCGTAGGGAGTGTAGCTGCCGGCGGCTTCGTGGGCTCGACATCGGAGGCGAGGCTAGAGGCGTGTGTAACGGCCTCCAACAACTCCGGGGCATCAAGGCGGCCGGAGACGCCGAGGTCAATCGACGGTCGAAGGGCGCGATCATCAGGTAGTTTCTCAATCGCCCTACGGCTCTCGATCCACAGCCCGGAGACGGTGGCGGCGCCTCGCTGTCTGGTAGTCGCCCCATCCTCTCCGCCCTTGCGGCGGGTACCTTGTGAGAGCCACGCAATCGGCGGCGTCTTCGGCCGTATTGACAAGCGGAAGCGCGATGCCCTCGGCGCCGTCTAACCTTCAGGCTGAGCGGGCCGGCGTCGAGCCGGACCGCTCCAGCCTGGTGTTAAACCGCCTGTTAGGACCGCAGATCCTCCAGTCGGACACCGCGTCCACTCCGGAGCCCCTCGCGCGCCTCTCCTATGCGCCGCAAGAACTCGGGATGGTGCTCCAGTCGGTAGTCGAGCCAGTCGTCCTCGCTTTCGAAGCCAATCAAGACGCCAGCCGGTTTCCCATGCCGCGTGATGAGGATTTCTTCGGACTCCGCTAGGCGCAGGAATCGCGACAGATCGTCCTTGACTTCAGCCAGGGCCGCTTGGCGCACTGGGCGTCCCCTGCTCGGCGAGCCAGCGCGCCGCTTCGGCTTTCGTGACGATCGCGAGGACCTCGACAGCCTCCCGCGTGACGTCATAAGACACCCTCACTTCCCCAACCCGAAGACGATACCGCGGTTGACTCAAGCCACGAAGGCGCTTGATCCGGCTCTTGCTTACTCGGGTTGGCTGGTCCCGCAAGTGCCGTTCGAGGGCGTCCCGGACTTCGGCCCGATGGTAAGCCTTGAGAGACCTGAAGGCCTTCGCCGCCTCAGGCGCCAAGACGACCTCGTGCCGCATTCTAGCCAGAATATAGCCAGACTGGACTCCTGGTCAATTCGGCCGTTGCGGTCTGACGGCTCGGCTGGGCGGTGGGCGCTTGCGCGGATGAAGCCGGCACGGGGGCTCATGCCCGCCCGCTCTAACGGCCTGTTAGACCGTTCAGGGTTCACTCGGCGTATGCTCATTCATGTTGAGGGACGGCTGGCGGCCTTGACGTCCTTCAACTGGCGCAGATGAACACGCATGTGATACTCGCAAAAGGTGATCCATTGAGCCGCGTTCATCTCGCCGATGAGCGGATGCACAGCGGTAATCGCACGAGGATCCACCGCTGCCAGCCGCTGCATGACTTTCCCGGTCAGCGCACGCTGCTTTGCCATGGCCTCACGTAGATCGGCGATTGGCTGGCCGTGAGTTGGCGCCGCTGGCTCTGGGACCCGCACTATCCAACGATCATCCGGGCTCGGCTGTTGCCACGGGAAGGCGTGAACATCGGCAGGATACCGTGGCAATCGTCCCGCCTCCGCAGCATGCTTGATTGCCACGCTCACCATTTTGCCAGCGATGCCCTCGGCCAGTACGAGGTGGTGGAGAACTTCTCCGAGAGACCATTGGTCGGGCGCTGGTTTCCAGTCGGCTTGGCTCTGTGACAAACCTTCGACTTCAGCGAGAACCTGAGCGCGGCGATGCTCAAGACCGTCCGCGATCTCCTGGAGCGCATGAGGAAGCATGTGTGCGGGTCCTCTGTCTAACGCCCGGCTTCAACGGCGGCGGCGAAGCCGCTGTCCGCTGTAGCCATTGTTGAGCCGCGTCCAGTGCCCTGCCTACAGCAAGATTGCTTCGAGACATGCATTAGCTGCACTGCCATCGGGGTGATGCGGCCAGAGCATCAGCCAAGGCCCGAGCAAAGGTCCGCAGAGTCGAGCCATCGATTTCCCCGTGGTCAGGGTTCAGCTCGCAAACGGTAAGCGCCGTCCAGTTCGGCGCGCGCAGCAAGGGGCGGAGCGACGCCATAAGCTGATCGAACCTGAGGCCTACGTTACGGCGATTGTTCTCTGCTAGCGGCATATCGACGTAATCGAGCACGTCGACATCCAGGTGGACGAGCAACCGCTCGAACTGCCGCGCCCAGCCACCCACCACGGCCTCCGCGGCTCTTGACGGGTCGGCGGCGACGTCCGCAAGCCGAACTTCGGCGACGCCGAGTTCGTCGATGACCTGCCGCTCGAACGGCTCGACGTTGTCGTTGGCGAAGAAAAGCACTTGCTCCGGGCGCAGCATCGGCACGCACGGACCCAGAGTGGCGAGCTCCGGCACAGTGCCTGTGACGCCCAGCATGTGCGCGACACCCATCCAGTCCAGGGCGCCGTCATGGGTGCTTTGGGGCGTGTTCAAGTCGGTATCGAGGTCGATGTAGACGACACCGATACTTTGCGTCTCTCGAAGCGCGCCGGCTACCGTGCCGAGTTCGACCGTGCAGTCACCCCCCATGACGAGCACTGCCGCGTCGGCAGCGAGGGCGGAAGCGACACGCTCCGCGGTGGCCTTGGCGACCGTCGCGGCTGCGTTCACATTCATGGCACGCGGGTTCACCTTGTCCGCACGCCAGCGGAAACCGGAAACGTCTCCATGATCGTCAACCGTGATGCCACGGGCGGTTAAAAACCCCAGCAAACCAGCAGCGCGGAGAGCAGTCGGGGCCTTCTCTTGGCCAGGCGCATATGCTCCTGCGCTACTTGGCGCGCCAATGATGGCCAGGCGCTTGAACATGGTTGACTCCATGGGTTGTTTTCCTGCACAACGTTGAATCACCTCGAGCGGCCCAACGTTCAGCATCAGCCGCGGCGCAGAGCGCCGTCGGCTCCATGCTGTTGTTGGGCGGCACACGCGGTGATCGGGGCGGGAGCAATGTCGTGGACACTAGCGATAGTCGCTCGGGTTGACGTTCTGATCGCCGGCCTCGACTACCTCGCTATATCGCCATACGTTCGGACGTGAACCGTCAATGTCCGTAAAGCCGTACTCATCCGCCAGTTGCGCTGACGTCACGGACTGCTGATTCCATCGCTCACGCCTGGGATCACTTGCGAGCGCTACTACAGCGCGCCCCACGTAGCGGGGCGACTCTGACACCGCGAATCCGGGCGGAGCAGCAGCGGTGCGCCAATTACCCTCAGTAACTTTGTAGTTCTCCAGCATCATCTCCGAGCGAAGCCATCCAGGTGTGATCGCCACTGCCGTCGCGTGGTGCGGCGCGAGTTCATGTCCCTCCGAGAACGCCAGGCGATTCACGGCGACCTTTGCCAGGTCGTAGAACACGGAGATCCGGTACCGCGACGCGTTGTAGTCCCACGCTCCATCGGTTACCTCGACGAGCAGGCCTCCAGGGCGGTCAGTCAAAAGGGGCAGGAGGTAGTGTGAGGTTATTAAGTGGGTATCGATGGCGAGGCGAAGAATCCGGAGACCCTTGGGAAGATCATGCTGCCAGATGGGTTTGTTCCAGTCGGGTGGGCCACCCTTGAGCCGTTCTGCACCCCAGATGTCGTTCACCAAGATGTCGATGCGATCGTGCGTATCGCGGATCTGGTCAGCCAACCGCCCGACCTGGTTGGCGTCGAGATGGTCGACCACGAACGGAATACCCTGACCGCCCAACGACGTCACGAGTTCAGCGGTTTCCTCGATCGTCTCGGGACGAGCGTAGTCGGACTGCAGTGAGCGATCGCGACTGCTGCGACCGGTACAAATGACCGTGGCGCCGGCCTCCCCCAGAGCCGCCGCGATACCACGGCCAGCCCCTCGCGTCGCGCCAGCGACGATCGCGATGCGACCACGCAACGCGTTCGGATCGGGACACCAGTTCGTCACGTCTGCTTTCCTATAACCTCTCGAACGTCGTCCGGCGCATCCGTCGTCGCGCCGCCCAACGCTCTGGATCAGGCGCGGCCGAAGGCCGTCGCCTGCATCCGGATGACTCTCATCCAGGCCTCCTCCTCACCACCCGACGGGGTACGGTGAGTGCGGCCAAGCAAAAACCCTCCCGCAGCGGGAGGGAGGAAGAGACAAGGATGAGGTTCTACACCACGTCGCACCGATACTACTGCGGGATCGACCTGCACGCGAGACGGATGTACATCTGCGTGCTGGACGGGGACGGCCAGATCCGCGTGCATCGCAACGGCCCCGCCACCCCCGAGCGCTTCCTCACCACGATCGCGCCGTACCGTGAGGACCTCGTGGTGGCGGTCGAATGCATCTTCAAGTGGTACTGGCTGGCCGATCTCTGCGCCCACGAGGGCCTCGCCTTTGTCCTCGGCCACGCCCTGTGCATGAAGGCCATCCATGGCAGCAAGGCCAAGAACGACAAGATCGACGCCCATAAGATCGCCGTGCTCCTGCGCGGCGGCATGCTGCCCATGGCCTACGTGTATCCGCGGGAGATGCGCGCCACCCGCGACCTCCTGCGCCGGCGCTGTCACTTCACCCGCAAGCGCGCCAAGCTCGAACTGCACCTGGCCCAGACGGCCAAGGTCCACGACGTGAACGCCTTCTACCGGCTCCGCTCGGTGCCGGGGATCGGCAAGATCCTGGCCCTGGTGCTGCTCTACGAGATCCACGACATCCGCCGCTTCCCGCGAGTGCAGGATTTCGTGTCGTACTGCCGGCTGGTGAAATGCGCCAAGCAGTCCGACGGCAAGCACTACGGGTACGTTGCGGACACGAAGATCGGCAACGCCCATCTGAAGTGGGCGTTCTCCGAGGCGGCCGTGCTCTCGTTGCGGAAGAACCCCGTCGCGCATCGAGGAGCACGGGAGAGCCGGCCGTCTAACTGGACCCCTGAGGGGGACTGAGCCCGACGCAGCTGATGCTCGGCCTCGTTATGCGGCGTCGACCGCGCGCGAGCATCTGGGGGCGACGTCCCGGAGTCCCGTGCGTTGATTGGACTCCCGTGCTCGCTCGACACGCTGAATCGCACTAGGTCGGCCTCCGATGGCGCTGGGGGCTGCCCCTCTCCCGAGCTGCGTGCTAACTGGGACTGGCGGTCGGTTGGCCAGAGCCGTCGCGTTGAGTCAGCCGGCACGAGGGCACAGCTGGGTTTCTAGGCCGCGGAGACGTTGCTGCTCTCCGCGCTGGGGGCGAGGACTGCATCATCGCCTCGGCTCGAGGCTCGATAAGTGTTTGGTGCAGACCACGCGGCCTGACGCCGCCGTCGAAATGATGTCAGCCACATCACGGGGCCGATCGTCGTGCCTTCCTCAGCGGACGCCATCGTCCGCGACGGAAGCTCTTTGCCTCTTGACAACCGGAGGCCTGATAAGTGTTCGGCGGACGATCGCAGCAGAGTGACGACGCCTGCGCCGGGGCAGCCATCACGCGCGCTGACCCCACGTGTCCCAAGACGTTCGCTCCCTTGCGGACACTCGCTTCGCTGGGTGCAGTGCTGCTCCTGCAAGGTACGCGACCGGCAAGAGAGCCACCTGCGTGATGTCGTCGGGGATGCCGAGCAGGGCCGCGGCCTCACGCGCGTACTTGAGGTGGGACGTTGTCCATGCCGAGCCAAGGCCACGAGATCGGAGGGCGAGCATGAGTGACCACGTGGCCGGAAGAATTGACCCGTAGAAGGTTGGCGGTCCGCAGTCCGGCCCGAGCGCGGCGAAACCGTCGCGCCCCGCGATACAGGGAATTACATGGACGGGTACCTCGTGGAGATGGTCGGCAAGGTGCATCACCGACGACATGAACGCCGGTGTCGTCTGTCGAACCTGCTCGACGCGACGCGGGGGATAGATTTCCGCCAAGCCGCGACGGTAAAGCTTCGCAAGTTCACCACGCTTTGTCGCGTCCGTGACAACCACGAAATGATAGCGGGCCGTGTCGCCTCCGGTAGGCGCCTGCACAGCAAGTTCCAGACAATGTTGAATCACGCTACGCTCGACCGGCCGAGCGAGGTCCAGGCGCCTCCGAACCGAGCGGGTCGTCGTGAGGAGCTCATCGACTACGGTGAGATCCATGGTCTCCCCTCGATCACGCTTGAATGTGCCGCCGAACGTTCAGGCTGAGCCGCCGGCGTCAAGCCGGCCGGCTCGAGCCTGTTGTTCGGCGTCGTGTTCATGGCTTTCGGCCCACGGCGAGAAGCGCAGGAGCTGGGATCTCAACTCCTCGGGGTGTCGCGTAGCTCTTGGCACC
>DASTFB010000076.1 GCA_035709005.1 Candidatus Methylomirabilota bacterium
GCCACCGCGAAAGCCGGGCCCGGGCTGGGTCCGCGGCGGAGCCTCCCGGTTCACCAGCATCACGCCGTCGACGACACGCACCTTGTGGGAGTGCACGTCGGCGGGGATGGTGAGCTCGGCCAGCTTGCGGGGGCGGGCGGGGTCGCTGACGTCGACGATCGTCGTCCCGTGGGGCGCCTTCATGTGGGCGACGTAGGCCCTCGTGCCGCTGACCACGACCTGACCACCGCCCGGGCAGTCGAGAAAGCCGACGGACCGCAGACCGCGCGCCTGTGCCATGTCTCGCTCCTGCTTACCAGAGCTCGCGGGAGGCCAGGCGGGCGCCGGCGGCCAGGCTCGCCAGCTTGGCCCACACGATGTCGGGATCCACGGCGGCCTGGCCCACCCACGTGCCGAATCCACAGTCCGTACCCGCGATGACGTTGTCACGGCCGACCAGTCGCGCGTAGCGCCCGATGCGCTCGGCGACGAGCTCGGGATGCTCGATGAAATTGGTGGTGGAATCGATGACGCCGGGGATGATGACCTTGCCGGCCGGCAGCTTCACGCGCTCGAAGACTTTCCACTCGTGGCCGTGACGGGGATTGGCGGCCTCGAAGGAGATGCCGTTCGGTCGGGCCGTGAAGACGACGTCGATGATGTCGGCCAGCGGGACGTCGTGGTGGTGCGGGCCTTCGTAGTTGCCCCAGCACAGGTGCAGGCGCGCCTGGTCCGGCGGGACGTTGGCCAGGGCGTGGTTGAGAGCCTCGATGTGCAGGCGGGCCATGCGCCGGAAGTCGTCGAGGGAGAGGGCGGCGAACTGGATGTGGCGGCCCATGGCCAGGTCCGGGCAGTCGACCTGGAGCACGATCCCGGCCCGGGCCACGGTCTCGTACTCGTGCCGCATGGCCTCGGCGATGGCGAAGAGATAGGTCTCGTGGCTGGGGTAGTGATCGTTGCGGAAGAACAGGGAGACGACCCCCGGCGAGGCGGCGGTGAGGAAGGCCTCGGCGGCCCCGGCCTGGGCCAGCGCCGCTTTCAGATTGTCGACGTCGACCTGGGCCGCGCTGGCGTCGCGCACGCTGATGGGCCCCGTGCAGGCCGGCGTCTTGCGCCGGGACCGGCCGGGATCGCCGAACACACGGCGGGCCATGCCCGGAAAGTCGACCAGATCCTGATACTGCAGGGGCTGGCTGGTGCCGTCGAACCCGTTCAGCCGGTCCTTGATGTAGGTGGCGTAGCTCGGCTTGCTGAGCTCGCCGTCGTTGACGACGTCGAGGCCGGCCTGGACCTGCTTACCCACCACCTCGGCCACCCCGGCGCGGACGCGCGCGCCGACCGCCGGGGCGTCGACGGGCACGCCTTCCTCCCTGGCGAACATCATCCGGATCAGGTCGTCCGGGCGGGGGAGGCTGCCCGTGTGCGTGGTGAGGACGTGTGTCGTGCTGCGTCGCATGTCAGTCGAACACGACGGTGCGATTGCCGCAGGGCAGGACCCGGCCCTGGAGGTGCAAGTGTACGGCCCGCGCCAGCACGATGCGCTCGAGGTCCCGGCCTTTGCGCACGAGGTCTTCCACGGTCTCCCGGTGGCTGACCCTGATCGTGTCCTGCTCGATGATGGGCCCCTCGTCGACGAGTGCGGTCACATAGTGGCTGCTGGCGCCGATGATCTTGACGCCGCGGGCATGGGCCTGCGCGTAGGGCCGGGCGCCGCTGAACGCGGGCAGGAACGAGTGGTGGATATTGATGATCCGGTTCGGGAACCGGGCGATGAAGTCGGGCGTGAGGATCTGCATGTACCGCGCGAGGACGACGAGGTCCGCGCGGAGGTCGGCCAGCAGCGCGAGCTCCTGATCCTCTTGCCGCCGTTTGGTCTCGGCCGTGATCGGGAAGACGTGGAAGGGAATCCGGTAGCGCTCGGCGATGGGTCCGAGATCGGGGTGGTTGCTCACGACAGCCACGACCTCGGTGGACAGCTCCCCGATGGCATGGCGGTGCAGCAGGTCGACCAGACAATGGTCCAGCCGCGACACGAAGATGGCCGTGCGCAGCGGCCGGTCCGAGAACCGCACCTCCCAGCGCATCTCCAGCTCGTCGGCCAGGCGCGTGAAGGCGCGCGCGGTCTCGGGCGGCGACAGCCGGAAGCCGTCGAGGTCCCATTCGACCCGGGACAAAAACAATCCCGTCTCGAAGTCGATGTGGTGGTCGGCGTGCAGGATGTTCCCCTGGTGGCGGAAGATGAACTCGGAGATGCGGTAGACGAGCCCTTTCTGGTCTTTGCCCGTGACGATCAGGGTGGCCGTCTGCCTCACGTCGTCGCTCTATAACACAGATCCTTCCTCCTTGCGATCCCGGAACCGGCTCGGTATAGTCTCGCCCACTCGAGTCGCGTGTCTTTCGCCGGGGCGCCTGCCGCTCATCCGCCCCAATGCACGGAAAGGAGCGCACCAGTGATCTACGAGATCCGCACCTATCGCATCGCCCCCGGGAGCCTGGCCGAAGTGGAGAAGCGGTTCGGCGAAGCCTACGAGTACCGCAAGAAGTACTCGGAGCTCACCGCCTTTCTGCACACCGAGATCGGGCCGCTCAACGAGATCGTGCACATCTGGGGGTACCAGGACCTGGCCGAGCGCGCGCGCATCCGGGCCGAGGCGGCCAAGGACGCGAACTGGCCGCCCAAGATCGGTGAGTTCATCCGCGAGATGCGCTCGGAGATCGTGGCGCCCTTCGCGTTCCTGCCTCCGGTGCGTCCCGGCAAGGTCGGCCCGATCTTCGAGCTCCGCTACTACACCCTCAAGCCCGGCACGCTGCCCGATCTGGCCAAGGGCTGGGAGGCCAAGATCCCGGAGCGCACGAAGCTGTCGCCCCTGGTGCTGGCCGGCCCGGTGGAGTTCGGCAAGGCCAACGGCTTCATCCACATCTGGGCGTACGCCGGCCTCGATCAGCGGGCCAAGGTCCGCGACGAGGCGCGGGCCAAGGGCGTGTGGCCGCCGCCGGGCGGCGGCGACCGGCTGCTCACGCAGGAGAACAAGGTCCTGCTTCCCGCGGCGTTCTCCCCGCTGCAGTAACGTCGCCTCGTTGCCAGGCGCCGGCCGCATCGGGCCGGCGCCTGGCGCGCTCACCCCAGCGGTCCCTGGAATACCTGATCCACGTAGGTGTCGGAGAGCGGCTCCAGGGTCTGGGGCCATACCGCCGTGACGGCGCGCCGCTGGCCGGGCGTGCGGACCCGTCCGTCCCAGCCCACCTGCTCCATGTAGTAATAGAGCTGGAGGCAGTGTCCGTCGGGATCCACGGCGAACGCCGCGTAGTCGATGCCGGGATACAGCTCGGGCGGGATCGCGTCGATGAAAGTCACCCCCTGCGACTTCAGGAAGGCGACCGCCTCGCGCAGCTGCGTGTAGCTGCCCACCTCGATGCCGAAGGACATGCACGTCGTGTGCTCGGCGAGCCCGAGCCGGGCCCGGAGCTCCTTGGGAAAAAGCCCCAGGCTGTGGTGCTCGGCGCCGCAGCGGAGGAACACGCAGCGCGCCCCGCCGTAGCTCGTCGCCTCGGTGGTCACGAACCCCAGGCGCTCGGTGTAGAAGCGCTCGGCGCGCTCGACGTCGCTCACGAAGAGCCCGACCGGACCGGTCTTCGTGATCTTGAAGGGCCGGGGCAGCCACACGCCTTCCACGTCGTAGGTCTCGGGCAGCGCCTCGCGCGAGCGGTGGCCGGAGAAGATGTCCAGCCCCTTGTCCAGAGCCTCGGCGACCTCAGAACTCTCCGACATCTGGGGCAGCGACGGGCTCTCGCGAAAGCCGCGATAGTACATGGCCACCGGCTTGCTCATCTGCTGCCAGCCGATCTGCTCGATGCCGTAATAGAGCTCGCTGGTGTGGCCGTCGCGATCGTACACGTAGACGTGCCAGTTCGATCCCGGCATGTCGCGGCCGGCGCGCTGGATGGGGATAGCGGCGTCCTGGAAGTAGGCGTGGGCGTCCACGATCTCCTTCAGGCTGCCGCACTGCCAGGTGATCTGGTTGATGGTCACGTCGGGTCCGAACCGCCGCCGGTCCGGGCGGTGGGCCAGGACTTTCCGGTTGAAGATCACGAAGGCGTGATGATCCGTCCCGTGGCGCGTGAAGTAGCCGCAGGTATCGCCGAGGTCGGTGTCCTTGGGCACCCAGGATCTTGAACGGCCGCGGCAGCAGCACGCCGCCCACCCTGTAGCGTCTCACGCTCGCCATGGTGGCTTCCTCCTCGGTGGTGACCGCCCCGAGCGTCAGTAGAGATGACAGGCGACCTGATGCCCGGGGCTCTGCTCGACCAACTCGGGCTCCTCCTCCGAGCAGCGCGGCATGACGAAGGGACAGCGCGGGTGGAAGTGGCAGCCGCGCGGCGGGTTGAGGGCGCTGGGCACCTCTCCGCTGAGCACGATCTCGTCCTTGCGCTCGTCCGGATGGGACGGCAGGGACGCGGCGAAGAGCGCCTGGGTGTAGGGGTGCAGCGGCCTGGCGCAAAGCTCCAGGCTGTCCGCAACCTCGACGAGCTTGCCCAGGTACATCACCGCCGTCTGCTGGCTGAGATGGGACACCGCGGCCAGGTCGTGGGCGATGAAGAGATAGCTCACCCCCAGCCGCGCTTGGACGTCCTCCAGGAGGCCGATGATGTGCGCCCGGATGGACACGTCCAGAGCCGACACGGGCTCGTCGAGCACGATCAACCGCGCGTTCGTGGACAGGGCGCGGGCGATGGCCAGCCGCTGCCGCTGCCCGCCGCTGAACTCGTGGGGGAAGAGCCGGGCCGCATCGGGTCGGAGACCGACCATGGCCAGCAGCTCCTGCACCCGGGCCTGCACCGCGCGCCGGGGGATCGCCTCGTGGGTCTCGATCGGCTCGGCGATGATGCTGCCTACCCGCATGCGAGGGCTGAGCGAGCTGAAGGGGTCCTGGAACACGACCTGAACCTTGCGCCGGTAGTCCATCCGGGCCCGGGGGTCGAGCGCGGCGATGTTCTTTCCTTCGAACTCGATGGTGCCGGCGGTCGGCTCCTCGGCGGCCAGCACGAGCTTGGAGGTCGTGGTCTTGCCGCAGCCGGACTCGCCGACGAGCCCCAGGGTCTCCCCGCTGTTGATCGTGAAGCTGATGCCGTCCACGGCCTTGACCCAGCCCTGCGGCCGCCCGAGCAGCGAGATGCCGACCGGGAAGTGCTTCGTGAGGTCGCGCACCTGCAGCACCGGCTCACCCACGAGTGGTCTCCGCCGCGAGCAGCCAGCAGGTGGCGACGGTCCCGTTGCCGGCCACCGAGAACTCCGGAGGCGCTTCGCTGCGGCAGCGATCCATGGCCTGCGGGCAGCGGGGATGGAAGGCGCACCCCGGGGGCAGGGCCGACAGGTCGGGAGGCTGGCCGGGAATCGCGTACAGCGGCTCCTTGGTGCCGAGCTTCGGGATGGAATCCAGCAAGGCGCGGGTGTAGGGGTGTCGCGGGTGGTAGAAGAGCCCTCGCACCGACTGCAGCTCCACGATCCGACCCGCGTACATCACGGCGACCTTGTCGCACATCTTGGCCACGATCCCCAGGTTGTGGGTGACGAAGATCAGGGCCACCCCGGTGGCGCGCTGCAGGTCCTTCAATAGGTTCAGGTACTGGAGCTGAATGGTCACGTCCAGGTTGGTGGTGGGTTCGTCGGCGATGATGAGCTGGGGGACGCCCGCCTGCGCGATGGCGCCGACGATCCGCTGGCGCATCCCCCCGCTGAGCTGGTGGGGGAAGTTCTTCATCCGCGCCTCCGGCGAGGGGATGCGCACGGCGGTCAGCAGCTCGGCCACCCGCCGGCGCAGGGTCTGGCCCCGGAGCGCGCGGTGGTAATAAGCGGGCTCGGCCACCTGATCGTAGATGGAGAACAGCGGGTCCAGCGAAGCCATGGGATCCTGCAGGATCGTGGCGATCCGCCGCCCGCGGATCTCGCGCATCTCCGCCGGACGCTTGGCCAGCAGGTCTTCGCCGTCCAGCTCGATCCGCCCGCGCAGGATCCGGGCCGCCGAGGGCAGCAGGCGCACGAGCGAATAGCAGGTCGTGGTCTTGCCGCAGCCGGACTCCCCCACCAGGCCCAGGGTCTCCCCCGCCTGCAGCGTGAAGCTGATGCCGTCCACAGCCTTTACCACGCGCGTGCCCCGGAACCCGACGTAGTGGGTGTGGAGGTCGGTGACGCGCAGCAGCGGCGGGGACACGCGATCCGGACCTACCGGTTGCGCAGTTGCGGGTCCAGGCGCACGCGCAGCCAGTCGCCCAGCATGTTGGCCGACAGCACGAGCATCGTGATGCAGACGCCGGGAAACACCGCCAACCACCACTTGCCGACCATCAGCATCTCGCGTTCCTGGGCCATCATGAGACCCCACGACGGCTCGGGGGGAGGCACCCCGACGCCCAGGAAGCTGAGCGAGGCCTCGATGATGACGGCCACCCCGACCTGCAGGCTGAAGAGCACCATGACGGTGTTCATGACGTTGGGCAGCAAGTGTCGGCGAATGATCCTGAGCCGTTTGACCCCGTTGATCTCGGCCAGCTTCACGAAGTCGCGCTCCCGGAGGCTCAGCACCTCGCCCCGAACTGCGCGCGCGTAGCGGCTCCAGAACACCAGGGCCAGGATGATGACCACGTTCCACAGGCCGGGACCCCGCACGCTGGACAAGAGAATCGCAAAGACCAGCGAGGGCAGCGTCAGCCAGGCATCGGTGACGCGCATGATGATCTGGTCCCACCACTTCCCCATGTACCCGGCGAGCATGCCCAGCAGGGTGCCGATGGCGCCGGCAGCCAGCGTGCCGGTCAGGGCGACGACGAGAGAGATCTGGGCGCCGTACATCAGCCGACTCAGCACGTCGCGGCCCAGCGAGTCGGTCCCCAGCGGGGTGGCGAGGTTGCCGGTGCCGGTCCAGAACGGCGGGACGTTGTCGATATAGGGACAGCTGGCCGTACCGAACGCCGCCAGGCACTGCGCCTGGGCGGGAGGCACGGGGTCGAGCTTGCTGTGAGGCGCCAGGACTGGGGCCAGAATCGCCACGCTGGCGAGCAGGCCCAGCACGAGCAGCGGGACGAGCGGCAGCTCGCGGGCCACACCATAGCTCCGCCGGGCGGCCCGGGAGACCCCACCCAGCGAGGGCGCGCGCGTCAGGATCGTGGCCATCGCTGACACCTCCTCCTAACGCGACAGGCGGATGCGCGGGTCCACGTATCCATAGAGCGTGTCGATGACAAAGTTGAGCACCACGATGAATAGCCCGGACATGATCACGACCCCCTGGACCATGGGGAAGTCGCGGTTGCTCAAGCCGTCGTACAGCAACTGGCCGACGCCGGGCCAGTTGAAGATAACCTCGACCACGACGGCCACGTTGACCATCACGAGCAGGTTCAGCCCGGCCAGCGTGAGGACGGGGATCAGGGAGTTCTTCAGGGCGTGCTTCACCACGACCATGCGCTCGGGCACGCCCTTGAGACGAACGAGCTTGATGTAGTCGCTGCCCAGCACCTCGAGCATGGCGGAGCGGGTGATGCGCACCATGGCGCCAGAGAAGTACCAGCCCAGGGCGAAGGCCGGCATGGCCAGATGGGACCAGTCCCGGAACCAGAACGTCATCCAGGTGAGCGGGTCGTGCCAGACGAACGCGCTGGGCCCCTTGCCCAGAACGGGGAGCCAGCCTAGCTGGACGCCGAAGACGAGGATCAGGACCAAGCCCACGAAGAAGCCCGGGATGGAGAGCCCGAGCAGGGCCACGGCCTTGCCGGCATTGTCCCAGAAGGTGTTCACCTTCAACGCCGACAGCATCCCGAGCGGCACCCCCAGTAGCATCGAGATCAGGAATGCTGCGAAGCCCAGTTTGAGCGAGTTGGGCAACCGCTCGAAGTAGATCGTGCTGACGGGCAGGGATTTCTCGAAGGAGTGGCCGAAATCGCCCGTGAGCAGATTCCCCATGAAGCTCAGGTACTGCGCGTGGAGCGGCTGGTCGAGGCCCCAGTCACGCCGGATCTGGTCCAGGAACGCCGCATCCGCGCCTACCTCGCCGCGCATCTTGACCGGGTCGCCGGTGAGCCGGACCATCCCGAAGATGATGGTGACCAGCAGCCAGAGCGTGATGAGGCTATAGACGATCCGGGCCAGGAGATACCGCTTCATAGGCGCTTATTCTTTGACCGCCCACACCTCCCACGGCCACGGGTAGGGGGCGTGGAGGGTATCCCAGTACCGATGGATTCCCTTGCCCTCGGGAAGTACCTTCGGCCCCACGGCGGAAACGAAGGGGTTCAGGTAGATGGGCACGACGTAGTATTCCTCGATGATGATGCGCTGCATCGTCTTGAGAAGCTGGTTCCGCTCCTCGGGGTTGATGCTGGCATCGTACTTCGCCCACGCTGCGTCGATCCGCTCGTCGCAGATGAACGAGGCCGAGGAGGTGCAGAGGGCAAAGACGCCGATGCCCGACCTGACTCCCGGCCGCGGGTCGATGTTCTGCACGATGGTCCGGTTGCCGCTGTAGCCCTTGCGACCCCGCAGGATCATGGACCGAAAGGCCGGGCCCTCCAGGCTCATGAGCTTGCCCCGGATGCCGACGCCCCGGAGGTCGGTGAGGATGCGCTCGCCCATGTCGAAGTAGGGGACGAAGGGCACGTACCAGTCGAAGTCGAAGCCGTTGGGGAACCCGGCCTGAGCCAGGAGCTGCTTGGCCTTCGCCGGATTGTGCTCGGGGACCGGCAGATCCGTCCCGTCGCCCTTCAAGGCTTCCGGATTTTCTGGCGTGAACCAGTTCCCCATGGGGACGCCGATCCCCTGACTCTCCTGCTTGGCCAGGAACGGTCGGTTGATGGCCAGGCTCACCGCCTGGCGCACCCGCTTGTCGTGGAAGGGGCTGTCCTTCTCGGTGTAGCCGGGGAACTTCAGATACCAGACGGCCGTGAAGTTGCGATCCCACCGGAGCTTGGGGTCGGACATCACCCGGGGCAGGAGCTTGCCCGTCATGCCGTAGACCAGGTCCAGCTCGCCGGTCTGGAGCCCGGCCAGGCGGGTCGCGGGATCGCGGATGCCTTTGACGACGATGGTCTTGGTGGCCGGGATCCGGCGCCAGTAGCCATCCCAGGCCTCGAAGACCATCTGCACGCCGGCCTGCTGGCTGACGAACTTGTACGGCCCCGCGCCGATGGGATGGCTCCGGAACGCGTCCTTGCCGACCTTCTCGTAGTGGTGCTTGGGGACGATCCAGGCGATGCCACTGGCCCCACCGTGGAAGAGGTCCAGAAAATCCAGGAAGGGCTTCTTGAAATGGAAGATGATCGTGCGATCATCCACGACCTCGATGCGCTGGAGCCGGTCGTGGAAGGTCTTGAAGTGGATGCCCCGGTAGTTCTCGTACGTCCACTTCACGTCCGCGGTGGTGAGGGGCTTCCCGTCGTGGAACGTGAGGCCGGGACGCAGGCGAAAGCCGGCTTTGCTGAAGTCGACGGCGATCTCGGCGTGCTCGGCCAGGCTATAGGTGTGGATGCCCTGCGGCATCGGCTTGATCAGGGCGTCGTGGACCAGGTAGTCGTAATGCTGCTGGGTCAGGGCGGTGATGTGGTTCTGGGGATCCAGCCAGCCGGGGTCCAGGGCAAAATGTTGGGCGATGGTGAGCGTGCCCTTGGCCGGGCCCGTGTTCCTCTCGATCACGGCCGGCTTGATGTCCAGCCTGGCCAGAGGCCCGGACAGGATCGGCTTCTGGGCGAGCGCCGCGCCGCCGGTCGTGAGGAGCAGGGTCAGCGCGGCAGCGACAGCCAGGAATCCCTTGACGATGATCATGATGTCCTCCTCACCCACACCGAATCGGTCGAGAGCACGAGAAGGAGCGAAACCGCCGGGAAGTTGCATCATTATCCGCTAGCGTCCGGGCTTGTCAATCGCCCTCGGCCCGGCCGGTCGCCGTCACGACGAACACGGTGACCGTCAACACGGCCAGCCCCAGCACGGTGGCCAGGAACACGTCGAAGTGCCGATGGTGGAAGCCGGTCGCCCCGAGGGCGTACAGGATGACGCCCGTAGCGGCGAGGCTAATCGACCTGAGCGCCGACCGCATGGACCGGTTCCCGAGGCCTGCGGGACATCTGCAGCGCGAGGGCGGCGACCAGCAGGCCGATGCCGGCCATGTCGGTGTAGAGGCTGGGACTGATCAGGGCAGCCGCCGCGCCCAGCAGGAGCGCGCGCTCCACCGGGGTGGCGGCTCGCCGCAGCCAGCCCTGCAGGCCGGCGGCCAGGCAGAAGATGCCGAGCGCCGCCGTGAGCGTGGCCAGGACGATGTCCGGCAGCGAGCCCATCGCCAGTAGCGCGGGCGAGTACACGAACATGAACGGCACGATGTAGAGCACCGCGCCCAGGCGCATGGCCTGCCATGCCGTGGCCATGGGCGGCGAGCCGGCGATGCCGGCGGCCGCGAACGGCGACAGACAGGTCGGCGGTGTGAGGTCCGACGTCACCCCCATGTAGAGGATGAACATGTGCGCGGCCATCTTGGGTACCCCCATCTGGACCAGGCCGGGCGCCACGATGATGGCCAGGGTCAGATAGACGGCGGTGGTCGGCAACGACAGCCCCAGGATGAAGGCGGCGAAGGCCGTGTACACCAGGGCCAGCCACAACTCCCCGCCCGAAAGCTTGATCAGCACGAAGGAGAACTGCATCCCGATCCCGGACAGGAACACGCACCCGATGATGAGGCCGGCCGCGGCCACCGCCATGGCCACGGTGACGGACGCCCGCGCGCCGGTCTCGAACGCTCTCAGAAGCCGTTCCGGTCCGAGCCTCGAGCGACGGCGGACGAAGCTGACCAGGAACGTGGTGGCGATGGCCATGAGTCCCGCCGTCTCCTCGGTGAAGCCCTGGTAGAGGTACCAGAGCAGCGCGACGATCGGCAGCAGCAGGTAGCCGTCCTGCCGGAGGGTGCCGGGCAGGCTCGGCATCTCTTCCCGGGGGACCTTCCGCAGGCCTAGGCGCCGGGCCTCGAAATGGACGGTCATGAACACACAGAAGAAATAGAGGATCGCCGGGATCGCCGCCGCGAGCGCCACCTGGCGGAACGGCACCCCCACGAAGTCCGCCATGATGAACGCGGCCGCCGCCATGATGGGGGGCATGATCTGCCCCCCGATGGACGCGGTGGCCTCGACCGCCGCGGCGAAGGTCGCCCGGTAGCCGGCCCGTTTCATCATGGGGATGGTGAACACGCCGTCCATCAGCACGTTGGCCACGCCACTGCCCGAGATGGTGCCCAGGAACGCGCTGGAGAACACCGAGACCTTGGCCGGGCCGCCGGTCAGGCGTCCGGCCAGCGCGGTAGCCAGCCGGACGAAGAACTCCCCGATCCCCGTCGTGGCCAGAAAGGCGGAGAAGAGGATGAAGAGGATGAGGACCGAGCTCATGATCGCCGTGGGAATGCCGTAGAGCCCTTCCTCTTTGCCGAAGAAGCTCTCGACCATCGTCCGCCAGGGCGTGGGCGGCCCGTAGAAGATCCAGAAGAACCAGTCGGCGTGCAGGGTCTGCAGGATGAAGAAGACGGCGGTGAGGGTCAGGCCCCACCCCACGGTCCGGCGCGTGCCCTCCAGCACGGCGAGGATGAGGAGGGTGCCGATCACCACATCGGCGGTGGTGGCCGTGTAGCCCGGATCGACGAAGCGATCGATGTGCAGCAGCGTCCACACCTGCGCTCCCAGGACGATTGCCATCGCGGCCAGGTCGATGGCGAAGTGCCACGTCAGCGAGTCGGCGAAGCTCTTGCGCCCGAGCGGGAAGACCAGGAACGCGAGCAAGCTCATGAGGGCCAGGCTCGTGGAACGATGGGTGTGCCCCTCGGCCTGGCCGAACAGCGTGCTGTAGAAGTGGAAGAGACCGAGCCCGACCGACAGGACGACGATGACGAACGCGATCCCGCGCTGAGGACCGCGGCCCCGCCCGAGGAGCCAGTCGACGGCCGACCGTTCGACGGGCGGGGCGTCGGTCATCGCGCCGACGACCTACCCGCGGCCTACCGAGCGACCCCGATTTCCTTGTAGTAGCGCAGCGCCCCGGGATGGAAGGGGATCGTGGCGCCTTCCATGGCCGTCTTGACGTCGGACTGGGCGAGGCTGGGGGCGATCTCCCCGATCTCCTTCGCCCGCTCCCACCACAGCTTGGTCAGCCGGTAGACCACTTCGTCCGAGAGGCCGGCATCGACGATGAGCTGCTGGAGAAACCCGGGCGAGGGCAGGTCCTCCTTCACGACGCCGTAGAGTCCCTTCGGGACCTTGGCCCGGGAGAGGCCGCCCATAATCGACAGCGTGCGCTCCACGGCGTCCGTCGGCAGGGGAATCGCCCGGATACCGACCGCCTGCTGGACCGCCATGAGGTCCGGGTAGGTCACCTGGCCCGGAATGAAGATGGCGTCGACGTTCCGGTCCTGAAGCGCCTTGGAGCGGTCGGTGATCGAGGTGTAGCTGATGGTCCCCCCCTCCGCCTTGAACCTGTCGGGCGGCATGCCGGCGGCCGTCATGACGGCCTCGGCCAGCTCGGTGGTGCCCCAGCCGCGGTCGCCGGGCACGATCCGCTTGCCCTTGATGTCCTGAAAGGTCTTGATCGGGCTGTCCTTGATCACGAACAGCGCGATGACGACCGAACGGCCGATATTCGAGGCGATCAGGCGCACGTTCTTGTACGGCTCCTTGTACTTGCCGCGGCCGTTGTACCCGTCCTCGGGGTACGGGGTGAGCGCAAAGGCGATCTGGGCCTCGCCCTTGCCCACCTTCGTCACGTTGACCACGCCCCCACCCAGGAGGGTGCCTGCCGACACCCCGGGCAAGACCTCCGGGATCATGGTCGAGAGCTTTGCGCCGCCACGGAACCAGTCGCCGCCGGCGCTGGAGACGCCGATCTTGATGAATTTCACGTCGGGCTTCCACTGCTGGGCGAAGGCCGGCGTGGCGAGGCCGAAAGCGAGGGCGAGCGCAGGGACCAGGGCAAGCATCTTGTGCATAGCCGATCCTCCCCGGGTTGGATGAGGCCTGCTCGTGTGACGGGAGACTCCGCTGTTCCGCGGCCGCTGTCAAGGGGGCCCGCCGGCGCGTGGCCTGCGCTATCATCCGCCACGATGGCCGAACACGCCGGGCAGGTGATCCGCCGCCGAGAGGACCCCCGGCTCATCACCGGCGCCGGCCAGTTCATCGACGATCTGCGGCTGGGCGACTGTCTGCACGTGGCCATCGTCAGGTCGCCGCACGCCCATGCCCGCCTCCGCGCCATCGACACGGCGGCTGCGGCGAAGGCGCCGGGCGTCGTAGCCGTGATGACCGGCGCCGATCTCGGCGCTGCCAATGCGCCCCTTCCCGTCTTCAACGAGCATCCCGGACTACCGCGCCCGTGCGGGATCAGGCCCCTGGCCGGCGAGCGAGTCCGATTCGTCGGCGAGCCGGTGGTGGCCGTCGTAGCGGCGGACCGCTACCTGGCCCAGGACGCCGCCGAGCTGGTCGTCGTGGACTACGAGCCGCTACCCGCGGTCGCCGACGTCACCGCGGCGGCGGCGGCCGGCGCTCCGCTGGTGCACGAAGCCCTGGGGTCCAACGTGGCCGCCCAGTGGCGCCAACAGGTGGGCGATCCGGACGCGGCGTTCCGCCAGGCCGAGGTCGTCGTGCGGGCCACCTTGCGGCTGGCTCGCGGCGGCGCCCAGCCGCTCGAGACACGGGGCCTGATCGCCCACTGGCAGGACGACCGGCTCACGGTGTGGGCGGCCATCCAGATGGTCCATCGCCACCGCCGCTTCGTCGCCCGGCAGCTCGGCCTGCCCGAGGAGCGCGTGCGCGTCATCGCCCCGCCCGACGTGGGCGGTGGCTTCGGCACCAAAGGGCAGTTCTACCCGGAGGACATCATCGTGGCAGCGCTGGCCCGGCGGCTCGGCCGGCCGCTGAAGTGGATCGAGGATCGCCGCGAGCACCTGGCGTGCTCGTGGGTGGAGCGCGAGCAGGTGCACGAGATCGAGGTGGCGGCCACGCGCGAGGGTCGGCTCCTCGCGTTGCGCGACCGGTTCGTCCACGAGCTGGGCGCCTATACCGTCTCCGGGCTCAACCTCCCCCAGAACACGATGATCCACTCCCTCGGCCCGTACCGCGTGCCCCACGTGGAGCTGGCCATGCGGGGCGTCCTCACCAACACGACTCCGGTCGGCTCCTACCGGGGCGCCGGCCGTCCCCAGGGCGCCTTCGTGGCCGAGCGCGCGGTGGACGCGGTGGCCCGCCAGCTCGGACTCGATCCCGTCGAGGTTCGGCGGCGCAACCTCATTCCCGCCGGTGCGCACCCGTACGACACGGGGCTCACGACCGTAGGGCGAGGGCCCGTGGTCTACGACAGCGGCGACTACCCGCGGTGCTTCGAGCTGGCGCTGGAGGCGCTCGATTACCCGGCCGTGCGCCGGGAGCAGATCCGGCTGAGGAGCCAGGGCCGCTGGCTCGGCGTCGGGGTCGTCAACTACATCGAGGCGACCGGCACGGCGCCCCTCGAGAGCGTGGCGGTGCGGGTGGGCGCCGACGGTGGCATCACCGTCATCACCGGAGCCTCGCCCCAGGGCCAGGGCCACGTCACCATGCTCTCCCGCCTGGTCGGTGAGCTGCTCGGTGTCGACCCCGCCGCCATCGACGTGCTGACCGGCGACACCAGCCTCATCGCCACCGGCGGCGGCACCTTCGGCAGCCGGAGCACCGCGCTGGCCGGGAGCGCCGCCGTGCTGGCCTCGCGCGCGGTGCACGACAAGGCGCGCCGTATCGCCGCGCATCTGCTCGAGGCCGCCGCCGAGGACGTCGTGGGCGCGGCCGGACGGTTCGCCGTGCGCGGCTTCCCGGACCGGACGGTCGGCTGGGGCGAGATCGCCGCGGCCGCCCACGCCGGGCGCGCGCCCGGGGAAGCTCCGGGGCTCGAGGACACCCAGGTGTTCACCGTGTCGCGATCGACGTTCGCCAACGGCACGCACGCGGCGGTCATCGAGGTCGATCCCGCGACGGGCGCGCTGCGCATCCTGCGCTGGGTCGTCGCTCACGACTGCGGCCGCGTCCTCAATCCGGGCCTCGTCGACGGCCAGATCCACGGCGGCGTGGTCCAGGGGTTGGCCGATGCCCTCAACGATCAACTCGTCTACGACGGTGGCGGACAGCGCCTGACCGCCACGCTGATGGACTACGCGCTGGCCACGGCGGCCGACGCGCCACCCACGTTCGAGATCCGCCATCTGGAGTCCCCGACGCCGCTGAACCCGCTGGGGGCCAAAGGCGCCGGCGAGGGCGGGATCATGCCGGTGCACCCCGTCATCGCCCAGGCCGTCGAGGACGCCCTGGCCCCGTTCGGCGCCCGGGTCACCCGGGTTCCGGTGACCCGGACCGATATCGTGGCCATGGCCCAGCGGCGATAGTAGAATTCTCGCCGATGCGCCTCGGCTACTTCGCAATGCCCCTGCATCCGCCCGGCGCCGATCCGGCCCAGACCATGGACGAGGATCTCGAGCAGCTCGCCACGCTCGACCGGCTGGGCTTCGGCGAGGCGTGGATCGGCGAGCACTTCACCGCCGAGTGGGAGAACATCCCGTGCCCCGATCTGTTCATCGCGCGGGCCCTGGGCGTGACGCGGAGGATGAAGCTGGCGACCGGCGTGTCCTGCCTGCCGAACCACAACCCGCTCATGCTGGCCCAGCGCATCGCCCAGCTCGATCAGATGGCCCGCGGCCGCTTCTACTGGGGCGTGGGCTCGGGGGGGTTCCCCGGCGACTTCGAGCTCTTCGGGATCGACCCGAAGAGCGGCAAGCAGCGCGGGATCACGCGGGCCGTGCTCGACCTCGTGCTCGAGCTGTGGAACGATCCCAAGCCCGGCCTCTACAAGTCGAAGCACTGGCGCTTCCAGATCCCCGAGCCGCAGGAGGACATCGGTCTACGGCTGCACCTCAAGCCCTATCAGCGTCCCCATCCGCCCATCGCGGTGGCGGGCGTGACGCCGAAGTCGGAGACCCTGATGCTGGCCGGCGAGCGCGGCTACCTCCCCATGAGCATCAACTTCGTCCCGACCCGCGTGCTCCGCACGCACTGGGAGGCCGTGGAGCAGGGCGCCGAGCGCGCCGCCCGGGTCGCCGACCGCAGCGAGTGGCGGATCGCCCGCGACGTGCACGTCTCGGACACGGACGCCCAGGCCCGGCGCGAGGCGCTGGAGGGCCCGCTGGCGCGCGACTACCGCGACTACTTCCTGCCGCTGCTCAAGAAGATCCGGGGATTCGACATCCTCAAGGTCGATCCGGCCATGCCGGATGCCGACATCACGCTGGACTATCTCCTGGAGCACATCTGGATCGTGGGCAGCCCCGACACGGTCACGGCGCGCCTGGCCGAGCTGCGCGAGGAGGTGGGCGGCTTCGGGACCCTGCTCGTCATCGCGCACGAGGGACGCCCGCGGACGTCGTGGGAACGCTCGATGACGCTGCTCCGGCACCGGATCCTGCAGCGCCTGGGCGACTGATCAGCGCGTCGCGGCGTCGGCGCGGGCGGCCTGGACGGCCGTCCACACTCGAGCCGGCGTGAGCGGCATGTCCAGATGCGTCACGCCCAGCGGCGCCAGCGCGTCGAGGACGGCGTTGACCACCGCGGGCGTGGCCCCGATCGTGCCCGCCTCCCCGCAGCCCTTGGCGCCCAGCGGATTCACGGGGGTTGGCGTCTCGACCCGGTCGAGCACGAAGGCGGGCAGCGCGTCGGCCCGGGGCGCCGCGTAGTCCATGAGCGATGCCGTGAGGCACTGCCCGGAGCCTTCGTAGATCATGTGCTCCCAGAGCGCCTGGCCGATGCCCTGGGCCAGGCCTCCGTGGATCTGGCCCTCCACGAGCATCGGGTTGATGACGCGGCCGCAGTCGTCGACGGCCACGACTCGCTCCAGCTTCACGGCGCCGGTGTCCGGATCGACCTCCACGATCGCGATGTGACAGCCGGACGGATACGTGAAGTTCTCGGGGTCCCAGACGGTGGACGCTTCCAGGCCCGGCTCCATGCCCGCCGGCAGCGCCCGGCCCGCGTGGGCGGCGGCCGCCACCTGGGCCAGCGTTACATGGCGGCCCGGCACGCCGCGCACCACGAAGCGCCCCTGGTCCCACACGACGTCTTCGGCCGCCGCCTCCAGCAGCGCCGCCGCGATCCGGCGGCCCTTGTCCAGCACCTTCTGGACGGAGGCGGCGACGGCGGGACCGCCGACGGCGACGGAACGGCTGCCGAAGGTGCCGACACCGGTCGCGACGATGGCCGTGTCGCTGTGGAGCACCGCCACGTCCTCGAACGCCACACCGAGCTGGTCGGCCACGATCTGGGCGAAGACGGTCTCCAGCCCCTGGCCATGCGGGCTGGTGCCGGTGAGCACGGTCACTTTGCCCGACGGCTCGACGCGCACGGAGCCGCTCTCCCAACCCGGGATGGGCGCCGTCCGGGACGGTCCCACGCCGGCGGTCTCCATGAACGTCGACAGCCCGACGCCGATCAGGCGCCCCGTGATGCGCGCCCGGCGCTGTCGCTCGCGGAGCGCCGCGTAATCCGCCAGCTCCAGGGCGCGATCCAGGGCGAGCTCGTACTGGCCCGAGTCGTAGACGAGCCCCGAAGGCGCCCGGTAGGGAAACGCCGCGGCCGGGATGAGATTGCGGCGGCGGACGTCCGCGGGATCCAGGCGGCAGACGCGGGCGACGGCGTCCATCACGCGCTCGAGCAGGTACGAGGCCTCCGGCCGGCCGGCCCCGCGATAGGGCGCGGTGGCCATGGCATTGGTGAAGACGCTCACCAGCTCGTAGCGCGCGGCGGCGATCCGGTAGGGGCCCGTCAGGAGCCGGCCCGTGAGCATCGCCGGGTACGGCGTGAGGGATTCCAGATACGCGCCCAGGTCCGCGATGGTCCGGCAACGCAGGGCGAGCACGGTGCCGTCCTCGGCCGCGGCCGCCTCGATCTCGTTGACCTGGCCGCGCCCCTGCGTGGTGGTCAGGAAGTCTTCGCGCCGGGTCAGCACCAGCCGCACCGGGCGGCCCACGCGCAGCGCGGCCAGGGCGCAGAGCGTCTCGTCCGCGTAGTAGCCGATCTTGCATCCGAAGCCGCCGCCGATGTTGGGAGCGATGACGCGCACCGCCGATTCGGGCAGGCGCAGGATCTGGGCGAGCCCCGAGCGCAGCCGATGCGGCGTCTGCGTGCCCGCCCACACCGTGAGCATCCCGTTCCGCCATTCGGCCAGGCAGCCGCGTGGCTCCATCGCCATCCCCGCCACCCGCTGGTTCACCAGGCGCAGGCCCACCCGGTGGCGAGACCCGGCAAAGGCGCCGTCCACATCGCCGTGCGTCCACTCCCAGCGCAGCGCCACGTTGTCGGGAAACGACTCGTGCACGCGCGGCGCGCCGCCCGCCAGCGCGCTCTCGGGATCGCCGACCGCGGGCAGCGGCTCGTAGTCGACCGCGATGGCCTCGCAGGCGTCCGCCGCCACGTCCCGCCGCTCGGCGACGACGACCGCGATCGGCTCGCCCACGTAGCGCACGATGTCGGCGGCGAGGAGCGGGCGAGCGGGGTGTCGGGCGCCGGGGGGGATGCCGACGGCGGGCTCGGGATCCACCTGCCCCTGCACGTCGGCCGCCGTGAGCACGGCCAGCACGCCGGGCAGCGCCGCCGCGCGCTGCACGGCGACTCGCCGCAGCCGAGCGTGGGCGTGAGGCGAGCGCAGCACCGCCATGACGGCGGTCCGCGGTAGCAGGAGATCGTCGACGAACCGTCCGGCGCCCTGGACGAGCGTGGGGTCTTCTCGTCTCCGCACCTCGGCGCCGATCAGCGTGCGAAGGGGCGCCGCGGCCGCGTGGGCAGCCATCCCGGCGCACTATTCCACAGCCGAACGAACGGCGTCAAATCGACGGGCCGGGGACTTTCTGGCCCAACCGGTGCGGCGGCCGAGCCACCCTCGCGCTGCAATCTCGTTCGAAAACGTGCCGTTATCGCCCGGGGAGGTCTGGTACCGGGGTTGCACTCTGCCTCCGCCGTGATGACGACGATCGCCAGACGCGCACTGATCGGAGGCAGCGGCAAGCTCGGCGCGCTGATCGCGGCGAGCCTGCTGGGAGGCTGCGCCGCCCTCTCCCAGCTCGTCGGCCCCGCCGCCGAGCGCGACCACGGGGCTCAGGACCGTGCGGCACAGGACCGCGCGGCCCGCGAGCGAGCGACGGCGACCGAGCAGCTGCGGCGGCAGGCCGCCAGCAATCAGGAGCTGGAGCTGCAGCTGGCCCGGGCCCACCTGGCCGTCCTGGAGCGCGAGGCCCAGATCCGCGCCCTGCAGGAGAAGCTGGACCTGGCCACGCTCGAGGTCGTCCGCGCCATGGGTAAGCTGCGGGGGGTCGAGAGCAAGGCCGAGGCGGCCGCCAACTTCGCCGAGGCCGAGATCGCGTTGCGGCAGCTCGAGAAGGAGGCGGCCGGCCGGGGACGGGACCAGGAGGTGCAGCAGGCCCGGCAGCTGATGAGCATGGCGACCGCGGAGTTCAAGAAATCGAACTATGCGGGCACGATCTACCTGAGCGGCCGGGTCAAGGCGCTGAGCGCCAGCGGACAGTCACGAGCGGCGAGCCCCGGGACCATGCTCCGCCTGGACGGGGAAACCGGCTTCGCCTTCCCGCTGCCGCTCAAGGCCGTGAGCCGGAGCAACGTGCGCGAGGGCCCGGCCCTCAACCAGAAGATCGCCTTCGTCGTCGAGGATGGCGGCGCCCTCACCGGATACTCGCAGAAAGACCTGTGGGTGCGGGTGAGCCGGGAGGACGGCCGCTCGGGCTGGATCTACTACAACCGGATCGGCCTCCGCTGAAAGATCGAAGGGGGCACCTCACAGGCGCGCCCTGTGGGGCGCGACGGCCCCCTCCGAGCGCCCCCCAGACCGGGATTGCGGCGGCAAAGCCGCCGCTCGAACCGAGTTGTTTTCCGATCGTTCAGCGGGCCACGCGCGCAGAGGCGCGGCCACTGGCCAGCGCGATCCGGTTGCGGCCCGTCTTCTTGGCCTCGTACAGCGCAGCGTCCGCGCGCGCGATCACGGCCTCGGGCGTCTGCCCGTGGGTGGGAAACGCGGCCACCCCGATGCTCACGGTGACGCCCTCGTGACGGCCCGCCGGCCGGCCCTGGGCCACGTGGGCCTGCAGCCGCTCGGCGATGGGCACGGCGTCGGTGTGACCGGTCGCTCGGAGCAAGACGAGGAACTCGTCTCCGCCGTAGCGCGCGGCATAGTCGTCGTCGCGGATCGCCCCCATGAACTGGGTGGCGACCCACACCAGCAGGGCGTCGCCCGCCAGATGCCCACGGCTGTCGTTGTATTGCTTGAAGTGATCGATGTCGATCATGAGGACCGAGACCGGATAGAGCTCGCGGGCCCGCTCGACCTCGAGGGCGAGCGTCTCCATGAGGTGCCGCCGGTTGTAGAGGCCGGTGAGGGGATCGGTGATCGAGAGCTTCTGCAGCTCCTCCCGCCCGTGGCGTAGCCGGCTGACCATGCGGTTGAACACCGCCGTGAGATAGCCGACCTCGCCGCGGCTCACGACGGGGAGATCGACCTCGAGGTCGTCGGCCGCCACCCGGGCTGCCGCCGCCGTCAGCCGGTTCAGCGGCTGCACGATCGTCAACGCCAGGAGGTACGCGGTGAGCCCGATCCCGACGAGCACGCTGCCGATGAGGGCGAGCGTCACGTTGCGCATCCGCGCGATCGTCGCGTAGGCGGCCTGGCGCCCTACCTCCGCCGCCACGCCCCACCGCATCAGGGACATCGGCGCGACCTGTCCGACCACCGCCCGGCCCCGATAGTCGGCGTACTCGACCGAGCTGCCCACCGTGTCGAACAGCGCGGGCACAGCCTCGACCCGGGTGCTCAGGCGACCTGCCGCCTCCGGGCGCGGGCTGACGAGGACCGTCCCATCGCGTCGGACCAGATAGGCGTGGCCCTCGGGGCCCGGGTCCAGGCTCGCCAGCATCCGCTCCACGGCGCCGAAGTTGACGGTACCCGCCAGCACCCCGAGCAGGGCGCCGTCGACGGCGGTGATCGGCACGCCGATCCCCAGGACCGCTTTGCCACGCGCCTGGTCCCAGTGCGCCTCGCCGAGGATCGGCTGGTCGGCCCGGGCCAATTTCAGCCAGTCCGGCGGCAGCCGCAGCGCGCCCGGGCGCGCCGCCGTGCTGACCAGGGCCGTCCCCGACGGGTTGACCACCAGCAACTCGTCGTAGTCGGAGAATTTCGCCCGGACCGAGCCCAGGAACTGGGCCAGCCGGCGCCGGGGCTCGGCCCGGCGGGCCGCCGCCCGGCGTCCGCCCCCGAGCTTCTCGAGGTTCTCGGTCACCTCGTAGGACGACGAGAACACCCGCATCTCGTACAAACGTTCCTTGAGCCAGAGATCGATCTCCCGGGCCGTCTGACCGGTGATCGTTCTCAGATCGCCCGCGATCTTCTCGGTCACGAACGCCTGGTTGAGCACGTAGGACCGCCAGCCCAGGGCCAGCGAGGGCAGGAGCGTCGCCAGCAGGGCGAAGACCAGGAGCTTCGTCTTGATGCTGTCCATGCCGACGCGGTGGGCGAGCGTCTCGACGGCCTTCATCCACGAGGGGAGCCGGCCCACCGGACGCATGGCTTCCATTATGTCCGCCGAGGCTCGGCGAAACGAATTGTGGTAAGAGTTGAGGTCGCCGCGGGCCGGCTGCTGGCGCCGGCGCGCGGGAGACGGCTACCCGTGGGAGGCAGACCATGATGCATGCACTGGCTGTGGCACTCGCGACCGCGCTGCTGGCCATGGGCGGCCCAGCCCTGGCCAAGGCGCCCACGCCCCTGGCGGCCGCCGTGGGCGGCAACATGAACCACATCCCCAGCTTCGTGGGCGTGGAGAAGGGCATCTTCCTCAAGCACGGGATCGACCTGAAGCTCAAGGTGTTGAACACCGGGCAGGAGATGTCCAAGGCCCTGCAGGCCGGCGAGGTGCAGATCATCGGCGCGGCCTACTCCAACTTTCCCGTCGCCGTCGAGCGGGGGATGGAGGCCAAGGGCGTGGTGGGGCTGATGGGCGACCGGACCACCCGTCACTCCGACTCGCCGGTCAGCATCTGGACCCGCAAGGGGACCGGGATCACGAAGGTCGCCGACCTCGCCGGCCGCAAGGTCGGCACGCCGGTCGGCGGGACCGCCGACGAGTACCTGCGGGTGGCGGCCAAGAATGCGGGGATCACCCGCGACAAGATCTCCGTCCTCAACGTGCCGCCGGGGAACCTCGTGTCGGCCCTGCAAGGCGGGGGCGTCGAGGCCGTCTCGTGCTGGGAGCCGTTCGGTACGCTGGTGCAGGCCCGGATCCCCGACGCCGTCCTGGTGTCGCGAGGGGGCGGGAACATCGGCTACTACATCAACATGTCGTTTCGCACCGATGTGATCGAGCAGAAGCCGGAGCTGGTCGAGCGCTACGTGATCGCGATGGCCGAGGCCTCCCAGTACACCCGCCAGCATCTCGACGAAGCGGCCCAGATCGCCACGCGTTGGGTCCGGGGCCTGGACGAGGAAGTGGCCAAGCAGTCGATCCGCCACATGGTCTACGATTCCCGCATCACCAAGCACACGATCGCCGCGTGGGAGGAGAACGTCGGGATCCTGATCGAGCAGAAGAAGCTGCGGAAGCCCGTGCCCTGGCAGCAGGGCGTCGAGCCCCGGTTCATCGAGAAGGTGATGAAGAGTCACCCGCAGTTCTTCTCCGACCTCAAGCCGGTGCCCTGAGCGGCGCGGGTCGCGGGCCGGCGTGGCTGCGAAGATCGTCGTCCGCGGCCTGGGGCACGAGTATGTCAACCCGTTCACGCGCGAGCGGATCGTCGCCCTGGACGGCGTCGATCTCGAGGTGGGGACCGGCGAGTTCCTCACCGTCGTCGGTCCCAGCGGCTGCGGCAAGACCACCCTGCTCAACATCCTGGCCGGGCTGATCCCGCCGACGCGGGGCGCCGTCCTGCTGGATGGCCGCCCCGTGGCCGGCCCCGGCCGCGATCGGGGGGTGGTGTTCCAGGAGTTCGCCATCCTGCCCTGGCGCACGGTCGAGCGGAACATCGCCCACGGCCTGGAGATCCAGGGCGTGCCGCGGGCCGAGCGCGCCGCCAGCGTCCGCCGCTTCGTGGAGCTGGTGGGGCTCACCGGCTTCGAGGGCAAGTATCCCCACGAGCTGTCCGGCGGCATGAAGCAGCGGGTGGCCGTGGCCCGGACGCTGGCCGCGAATCCCGAGGTCATGCTGATGGACGAGCCCTTCGCATCGGTCGACGCCCAGACGCGGATCACCTTGCAGGAAGAGCTGAACGTGATCTCCCAGGCCACCGGCACGACCATCCTCTTCGTCACCCACAACGTCGAGGAGGCGGTGTTCCTGGGGGACCGCTGCTGTGTGCTGTCCCGGCATCCCGGCCGGGTCAAGACCCTGGTGCCCGTGCGCATCCCCCGCCAGGCCCGGACGTGGAAGATGTTCACGTCCGACCCCGACTTCACGGCGATCAAGGAGAAGGTCCTGCGCCTGGTGCGGGAAGAGGTCGGGGGGCAGGAGGGCTAGATGGTGCGCTGGGAGCTCGCCGCCACGTGGGTGGTCTTTCTGGGCGGCGCGCTGGTCGCGTGGAGCCTGGCCGCGGCCACACTGCCGTTGCCCCCGTACTACCTGCCCTCGCCGCTCACCGTGCTTTCCTCGGGCACCGAGCTGGTCGTCAACGGGATCCTCCCCATGTACGTGGGCGAGAGTCTGCGCCGCATCGTCCTGGCCGCCGGCGTGGCCATGCTGATCGGGGTGCCGGTGGGGCTGGTGCTGGGGCTCAGCCGGCGCATCGCCGATCTCATGTACCCGCTCCTGAACTTCTTCCAGTCGGTGTCGGGCATCGCCTGGCTGCCGCTGATGCTGGTGTGGTTCGGCTTCGGCGAGCGCACCATCCTGGCGGCGGTCAACTACACCGTCCTGTTCCCCGTCATCTTCAACGCGATGCTGGGGGTGCGCAGCGTGCCTCGCATCTACGTCAATGCCCTGCGTACGCTGGGCGGCTCGCGCTGGCGGATCGTGCGGGACGTGTTGCTGCCGGGGGCGCTGCCCAGCATCGCCACGGGCATGCGCCTGGGGCTGGCCTACGGCTGGCGGGCCCTCATCGCCGCGGAGATGCTGGTCGGGGCCCACGGCCTCGGCTTCATGATCTTCAACGCCCAGAACTTCCACCTGACCGCGCGCATCATGCTGGGTATGGCGATCATCGGGCTCCTGTGGCTGCTCCTGGACTACTTCGTGCTGCGGCCGATGGAAGAGGCCACCATCGCGCGCTGGGGGCTGGTGCAGCGGTGAAGTCCCTGGCCACGGCCATCCGGGGGCTGGTGCCCTTCGTGGCCCTCATCGCGGCCTGGACTCTGGTCAGCCGTACGGGAGTGGTGCCGGTCCTGTTCCTGCCGCCCCCGACCGACGTGGCGCGGATCGCCTGGGAGCTGGGGCGCGACGGCTCGCTGTGGGTCAACATCGGGGCCAGCCTGGGGCGCGTGCTCATCGGCCTGGTGGTGAGCGTGCCGCTGGCCGTGGGGCTGGGCGTGCTGGTCGGGCTGAACCGGTGGTTGGCCCCGATCGTGGAGCCGGTGGTGGGTTTCTTCAACGCGCTCTCGGGCATCGCCTGGCTGCCCCTGGCCATCACCTGGTTCGGCCTGGGCTGGGTCAGCGTGACCTTTATCATGTTCAATACGATCTTCTTCCTGGTGTTCTTCAACACGCTGGTCGGCGTGCGCACGGTGCCCAAGATCTTCGAGAATGCCGTGCTGACGCTGGGCGGCGGCCGGCGCCACGTGATCTTCGAGGTGCTGCTCCCCGGCGCCATGCCCAGCATCGTGACGGGCATCCGCATGAGCATCGGCTTCGGCTGGCGGGCCCTCATCGCCGCCGAGATGATCGCCACGACGACCGGGCTCGGCTTCCTCATCTACGACGCGTCCAACTTCCATCAGACCGACACCATCCTGGTGGGCATCCTGACGATCGGCACGCTCTGGCTGGCCACCGACCGGCTCGTGTTGCAGCCCCTGGAGCGGCGGACGATCGAGCGCTGGGGTCTGGTGTCCACGGGGCCGTGAAGAGATGCCGCGTCGCACCGTCGTGTTCCTGACCGTGGCCCTCGCGGCCTGGCTCGGCTGGGAGGCCTTCTTGCGCCTGTCGGCCCCGGGCCGGATCGACGACGCGCTGGAACGCGCGCTCCGGCAGGGGACTCCGGTCGACATCGCGGTGACGCTGCCGTTCGCTCCCGAGGACTTCCACATCCGCCTGTTCCAGAGCTACGGCGTCGTCAGCGGCGTGCAGGGCACGACCGTCCTGATCAATCGCGTGGCCGCCGCCGACGTCTGGCGGATCGCGCGCACGTACTGGGTACGGCGCATCGCGCCGCAGGGAGGATAACGCCGATGAAGCCACCGGTGGAGTTTCAGGATCGCAATGCCTACAAGGACGCCATGAACGCGCTGCTGAAGATCGACCCCCGCCGCACGGTCGTCATGACGGTGGACATGCAGCGTGACTACCTCGACCTCGAGGTGGGCGGCGCCCCGGTAGCCGCCGACGACGCCGAGCGCGTGCTCAAGTACAGCCGCGATCTGCTCGACTTCGCGCGCAGCGAAGGCCTGCCGGTGGTGCACGCCTATGTCCGGCGGCGGGCGGTGGAGCTGCAGAGCGCCCTGTCCGGACAGTCGATGCGGGTGAGCCGCGAGCACGGGCTCAGCCAGAACGCCCAGGCGCCCGTGCGGCGCATCCCCGATCGCAGGGAAGGCTCGCCCCAGGCCGAGGTGCCAGCCATCCTGGTCGCGCCCGACGACGTCCACGTCACCAGCAAGAAATCGCTCGACAGCTTCCTCTATACCGATCTCGACGCGCTGCTGGGACGCGTGTACCGCGCCGAGACGGTGGTGCTGGCGGGGATCAACACCGATACCTGCGTGTACTCCACGGCCTTCTCGACGTCCAACCGCGGCTACCAGACCGTGGTCATCTCGGACTGCGTGGCCAGCATGCGCGGCAAGGACCACCACTGGATGGCCCTGGAGCTGATGGGGCGCACGATCGCCTGGGTGCTCACGGTGGAGCAGTTCAAGGACAAGGTGCGCGCGGCCTGAGCGCGAAGCTCACAGCGGACGCCAGTCCTCACGGCGGCTCCACTGGTCGAAGATGCGCTTGGCCGCCCCGGTTGAGCGCGCCTCGCACGTGGACTTCGACTTCCTCGGGAAGATCCTGGGCGGCCGCAGTGGCGATGACGATCAGCTCACGCATCTTCAGATCGAGGTGAGGGCGGTCCCAGATGGTGCCGAAGCGCCGTGCGGTCGTCGCTCACGGGCGCACCTCCTGGTGGCCGGAGTAGGGTATCCTGCCCGGCGTGACGACGCCCAGACAGATCGGCGTGGCGGTCGTGGGCTCGGGCCGGATCGGAACCCTCCGCGCGCACATGGCGGCGCGCCATCCCTCGGTTCGCTTCCTGGCCGTCTCCGACAAGGACCCCGAGCGGGCCCGGGCCCTGGCCCAGGCTGTGGGCGCCCACCTCGCCTCCGGCAGCAACCGCGACGTCCTGGCCCACCCCGAGGTCGACGCCGTCATCGTCGCCACCAGCGAGCACGAGCACACCGAGCCCTTGCTGCAGGCGATCGAGCTCGGCAAGCCGATCCTGGTGGAGAAGCCCCTGGCCTTGCGACTGGAGGATGCCGATCGGGTCGTGGCCGCCGCCGAGCGCCGGGGCGTGGACATCCGCATCGGCTACTCGCGCCGCCACGACCGCCGCTGGATGCTGGCCAAGGAGCAGATCCTCCAGGGACGGCTGGGCCAGATCGTGGGGGCCACGGCCCGCGTCTACAACAGCCGGGCCCAGATGTTCGAGATCCTCAAGCGCTCGCCCGAGGCCTCGCCCATCACCGACGTCCTCACGTACTACGTGGACATGGCCTGCTGGTTCCTGGAGGGCCACCGGCCGGTCGAGGTAGTGGCCCGAGGCCAGTGGAAGCTCTTCAAGGAGAAAGGCTACAGCGCGCAGGACGTCACCTGGGCCATCCTCACCTTCGAGGACGGCGCCGTGGTGAACCTGGGCGTCTGCTACATCCTGCCCGCGCTCTACCCGACCTACGGCCAGAGCGCGCGCTTCGAGGTGCTGGGCACGGAAGGCGTGATCCTGCTCGACATGGACAATAAAGACAGCGTGCTCTTCACCGACCGGGGCGTCCCCCACGCCTACGTGCCGGGCCACTCCGCGCCGATGCTGTTCATGCAGAGCAACTCGTCGGGGGACTGGGCGGTGGGGGACTACTGGGGCCCCATCGCCAACGAGACGCGCACCTGGCTCGACCACCTCGTCACGGGCCGTCCCTGCGCGCACACGACGCTGCGCGAGGGCCGGCTGACGCTCGAGGTGACGCTGGCCATCGAGCACTCGGCCCGGACGGGCGAGGCGGTGAAGCTCAGCTCCTAGCCGGGCAGGGTCAAGCGGACGACGTCGTCCACCGACGCGGCCGCGTCGAGCCCGGCGATGGCGGCGACGAGCTTGTCGTACTGCGCGGGCGGGATGGGCAGGCCGGGCTGAAACCGACGTAGCTCGGCGGCGTCGCGGGCGAAGTCCCACATGAGCTCACGGCCGTGGTATTCACCGCTCAGCCGGCGCCCGTCGCGCAGGACCACCGTCATCCGGGGCGCGAAGCACTCCCGGCCGACCACGCCGAGGACCTCCACGCGCTTCTGCAGCGCGGCCACGCGCCCCGCCACATCGGCGCGGGCGGCGGCTCCCGCATCGTGGGGGTCCTCCACGTTCTTCTCCAGCACGGGATAGTCGCCGGTGACCACCGTGTAGGCCAGCATGTAGGCGGTGCGGCCGAAGCCGCTGCCGTCGGCAGCGGCCGGGCGGGGGAAGCGGGGCGAGGGATAGAGCGTCTCCAGGTAATTCATCTCGAGCGTGACGCGCTCGATCGCCTCGGCCTCGAGGGCGTGGTTGGCGGTCATCTCGCGGGCCAGCCAGATCACGGGCTGGTTGAAGCCGGGCGTGGGGTAGATCTTGAACTTGACGTCCAGCATCTCCCAGCGCCGGCCGAGGTCGGCCACGACCTGGTCGAGATCGGCCGTGAGGGGGCCCGTGAAGCTGTAGGTCAGGTCACCGCGGTGACTGCCGGTGAACGCGTTGTAGAAGCCGCCCGGGCCTTCGAGCGCCGTCAGCGGGCCGTAGAAGCCCTGGCCGGCGAGCGTGGCGGCCCACATGCCGCTGCGGGCGGCCTGGGCCTCGGCGAAATCGGCGTCGCGCGCGCCGGTGCGCTGGCCCTCGATGAGGCTGCCCGCGAAGCTCGCCGCCAGCGCAATGGCGCTGACGGTCGGCGCCGCATCGAGCCCCAGGAGCTTGGCGGTGGTGGCCGCGCAGCCCAGGATGCCGTAGACGGGGCTGGCCCGGAACCCTCGAGCGGGCGTGGAGGGGATGAAGTCGCGCGCGCACCGGCACTGGACCTCGTAGCCGGCCACGAGCGCGGTCAGCAGCTCGCGGCCCGTCCGCCCCTCGCCCTCGGCCGTGGCCAGGCCCGCGGGGACGATCAGCACGCCGGGGTGAGTCAGCATGTGGTACGAGTCGCACTGGTTGTTGACGGCCACCGCGACGCCGTTGGCGAAGGCGGCGCCGATGCGGGTCACCCGGGCGCCGTCCACCCACACCGTCGCGCCCTGGCCGCGTCCCACCCGGCGGTCGCCGAGACGCTCGTGCTCGAGCACGGCCCGCCGCGCCGCGTCGGCTCGCGGGTTGCCGAAGCCGGCCATGGCGACGGTGAGGGCGTGATTGACGACCGCCCGGGCCTTGTCGACGACCGCCGGCGGCAGATCCTCGAAGCGGAGCCGGGCGACGAAGGCCCCGAGTTGGGCGGCGAGCGGAGTCGTGTCCATGGCGTCGGGGCAGCACGATCGCGCCTGGCGCCGACCAAAGTCAAGCGCCGGCCGAGATTCGCGGGATGCTACAGTCTGGGGAGCCGGAGCGTGGGCCGTGGCGCACCGACGCCGCCGGGCCCGGGAGGAGGAGCCGGATGCCAGCGACGACCACCCTTCGCATCCTGACCGCCGACGACGTGGTGCAGCAGCTCCGGGCCCTGCGGACCCGGCAGCCGGTGACCTACTCGGCCTTCTATTCGAGCCAGCTCGGTGGCATCGTCACCGACCCCGGGCTCATGATCATCCCGTTCGACGACCACATGGTGCACCGCGGCCACGGCATCTTCGACACGGCCGCCATCGTGGGGGGCAAGATCTACGACCTGGAGGCGCACCTCGATCGCTTCGTCCGGTCGGCGCGCAACGCCAGGCTAAGACTCCCGGCCCGCGACGAGATGCGCGACATCATCGTCCGGACCACGGTGGCCAGCGGCCGGCGAGACGGCTCCATTCGCTATTGGGCGTCGGCGGGGCCGGGCAATCTGAGCCTCACCCCGGCGGCGGGCGCCCAGCCCGGGTTCTTCGTCATCATCTTCGCCGGCCTCGTCTACCCCGAGGCCTGGTACCGGGACGGCCTGCGGGTCATGACGACGACCTATCCGATCAAGCCGCCGCTCTACGCCGTCACCAAGAGCACCAACTACCTGCCCAACGTCCTCATGCAGATGGAAGCGCAGGAGGCCGGCCTGGACAACGGCATCTTCGTCGACGATACCGGGAACGTGGGCGAGAGCTCCAACATGAACGTGGCCTTCGTGAGCGCCGACGGGGTGCTGAAACACCCGAAGTTCGACCACATCCTCTCCGGGTGCACGTCGCTGCGCCTGCTCGAGCTAGCTCCGACCCTGCAGACCCGCAAGCTCATCACCGGCGTTCAGGTATGCGACATTCCGGTGGGCGAGGCCCGGGCGGCCCGGGAGATGATGCTGATCGGCAGCTCCATCGAGGTCGCGCCCATCGTCGAATGGGATCGCAAGCCCATCGGGGACGGCAAACCCGGCCCCGTGGCTCGCGCGCTGCGCGGGCTGCTCCAGGAGGACATGCGCTCGGGGCGCGACCGGCTGATCGACGTGCCCTACGCCTGATCAGCGCCCGGCGGTCGGTTCTCTCGCGAAGTCTCCCTGCTCGCCGCGCGCGCGGACCTCGAGCCAGCGGGGGTGCGCCAGCTTGAAGTCGGCCACGATGGTGGCGTAGGGCACGTCCGGGTAGGATCCGCGCTCCCTGACGTACTCCATGTGCCGGCGGCCGGCCCGGTCGTATTCGTGGAAGAGCGAGTCGTGGCGTCCGTCGAACTCCAGCGGCCGGACGCCGAAGCGCTCGCACAGGGTCAGGTTGAAGGCCGGCGTGGCCTTCACCCAGTTTCCCTCCAGGTAAAGCTCCGTGTAGCCGTGCCAGACGAACAGATCGGTCCCGACGAGGTCGAGGAGCTTCTTCGTCGCCAGGTGGTTGCGGACGTCGGCGTAGCCGACGCGGGCGGGAATGCCGCTGGCCCGGGCCGCGGCCGCCAGCAGGGCCGCCTTCGGGATACAGAAGCCGCGCTTGGCCCGCAGGCAGTCGCTGGCCCGGTAGTAGGCGGGGGCCTCGCCCACCCAGTAAGGGTCGTAGAGGATCCCGTCGCGAACGGCGTAGTAGAGCTTCACGCCCCGGGCGAGGGCATCGACGGCGCCGGCGGTCGTCTCTTCGGCGAACGCCCGGATCGCCGGGTGGCCGCTGTCGACGAACTCGCCCGGCGCCAGGGCGAGCTCGGGTCCCCAAGGGGCCAAAGTGGAGGTGCTCACGTCAGGCCAGAAGGTACCACAAGGCCCGGGCAGCCGGCTTTACGCTCCGGCGGAGTCTCGGGTACAGTGGGGGCCCTGAAACTCCGATGACGCGAGAGGGACCGGCGATGACGACCCGAACGATCGAGCCCCGGATGGAGCTGGAGCAGAACCTGCACCTCTACCGCCAGATGGCGAAGATCCGAGCCTTCGAGGAGCAGGTGCACGAGCTGTACAAGAGCGCCAAGATGCCGGGCCTGGCCCACCTCTACACCGGGGAGGAGGCCGTGGCCGTCGGCGTCTGCGAGGCCCTGCGCCGCGACGACTTCATCACCAGCACGCATCGCGGGCACGGCCACTGCCTGGCCAAAGGGGCCTCGGTCAACCGCATGTTCGCCGAGCTCCTCGGCAAGGAGCCGGGCTACTGCCGGGGCAAGGGCGGCTCGATGCACATCGCCGATCCCGAGACGGGCAACCTGGGGGCCAATGCCATCGTGGGCGGCTCCGCCGGCATCGCCACCGGCGCCGCGCTGTCGGCCCGGATGCGGGGCAGCGACCAGGTCGCCGTCTGCTTTTTCGGCGATGGCGCGCTGGGCCAGGGCCTGCTCTACGAGGCGATGAACATGGCGGCGCTCTGGAAGCTGCCGGTCATCTACGTCTGCGAGAACAACCTGTACGGAGAGTACACGCCGTGCGGGGAGACCGTCGCCGGCGAGATCCTGGCCCGGGCCCGGGCCTTCGGCATCCACGCCGAGACCGTCGACGGCCAGGACGTCCAGGCGGTCCTCGCGACGATGCGCCGGCTCGTGGAGCGCGCGCGGGGGGGCGAGGGCCCGGGCTTCCTCGAGTGCAAGACCTACCGCTACTTCGGCCACCACGTCGGGGATGTCAACCGCGAGTATCGCTCCCGGGACGAGGAGCAGGAGTGGATGACCCGGCACGATCCGCTGCAGACCCTGACCGGGCGGCTCATGGCCCAGGGGCTCGTCGACGCCAGCGTCTTCGAGCGCATCCTCACGGACGTGAAGGCGGAGATCGACGGCGGGGTGCAGTTCGCGCTCGCGGCGCCGTACCCGGCGCCGGACCAGGTCGATCAGGACGTCTACGCGTGAACGCCCCGAGCGCCGTGACCCCGGCGAGGTTCGCCCGCGGCATGACGTTCGACGCGTACGTGACGTACACCGCCAGTCCCGAGAACCTGGCCCGCGAGGCCTGGGGCGGATACTTTCCCGACGGCGGGTCCCGGCCCACGGCGCGCAAGGACAACAGCGCGGTGTTCCGCGAGCGCTACGCCCGGGCTCGTCTGAGCGAGCAACAGGCCGCCGCCATCCGCTGGCTCGCCGAACAGCCCGACGGTCCGGCGAGCATTTTGATGATCTCCGAGGACTGGTCGTCCGATTGCCGGCGCGACGTGCCCATGATGGCGCGGCTGGCCGAGGCCGGGGGCCTCGAGCTGCGCATCTTCAACCGCGACGGCAAGAAGATCCTCGCCACGCGGCGTCCCGATCCCGCCGCCCACCCCGACGGCAACCACGACCTCATGCTGGCGTTCATGAACGCCAAGAACGGTGGGGAGTGGGCGTCGGTGCCGGTGGCCGTCTTCTACACGAAGGATTTCCGCGAGCTGCACCGCTACATCGAGTATCCGGCCATCTATCACAAGGACCTGATCCGCGGCCACCAGCAGTCCGTCCGGGCCGGCGAGACGGAGACCCAGGCCAGGGAGCGCGATCAGCGAGAGTTCCTCGCCATGCAGCGATCGCCGTTCTTCGACGTCTGGGCCTCGGCGGCGGTCGACGAGGTCCTCAGCGCGCTGTTCGAGAAGCTGACCTTCAAACGGTAGGAGGCGACCGGCATGCCCGTCACCATGCGTCGGATCGGCCCCTGCTTCGCCGCCGAGGTGGAGGGTCTGGACCTCACCAAGCCGCTCTCTCCCGCGGAGGTGGGCGCTATCCATGCCGGCATGAACGAGCATGCCGTCCTGGTGTTTCACGACCAGCCCATCGACGACGAGCAGCAGCTGGCCTTCAGCCGCAGCCTGGGCGAGCTCGAGCGCGCCGTGGGCACGAGCCTGCGCGCCCCGGACGAGTACCGGCTGCCCACCACCTTTGCCGACGTGTCCAACCTCGACAAAGACCACAAGCCGTTCGCCCGTGACGACCGCCGGCGACTGTTCGCCATCGGCAATCGGCTCTGGCACTCCGACAGCTCGTTCAAGGTGGTCCCGGCCAAGTACTCGATCCTCCACGCCCGCAGCATTCCGTCCCGGGGCGGCGACACCGAGTTCGCGGACATGCGCGCGGCCTACGACGCCCTCGATGGCGAGACCAAGGCCGAGATCGAGGACCTCCTCTGCGAGCATTCGCAGCTCTTCTCGCGCCAGCAGCTCGGGTTCACCGAGTTCACCGAGGAGGAGCGCCAGCGCTTCAAGCCGGTGCGGCAGCGCCTGGTCCGCACCCACCCGTCGACCGGGCGGAAGTCGCTGTACCTCTCCTCGCACGCGGGCAGCATCATCGGCTGGCCGGTCCCGGAGGCGCGGGCCTTCCTGCGCGACCTCGTGGAGCACGCGACCCAGCGCGAGTTCGTCTACGTCCACAAGTGGCGGGTCGGCGACCTGGTGATGTGGGACAACCGCCGGACCATGCACCGCGGCCGACCCTTCCCGGCGCACGAGCCGCGCGACGTGCGCCGTACGACCCTCGTCGGCGACGGGCCGACGGTGGCGCAGGCCGCGGCCTCGGTGGCCGGAGGGTAGTGGCATTCCCCGCGCAATCTGCTGGGCGCCCATCTGGGACACGCACCGCTCGGGCACGGGCCTCGAGCATCTCCTGCTCCGCGAGGGCTCGGCCGACAGCGTGCTGCTCGCCTTCGACGAGCAGGGCCGCCCGTTCCGGCTCGCCTATCAGCTCGCGTGGGATGCGGCGTGGCGGCTGGGCGAGGCGCGGCTCCAGGTGACGAGCGAGCACGGGACACGGTCGCTCCATCTGCAGAGCGACGGCAAGGGGCGCTGGACCGACGGCGGAGGCCGGGCCTTGTCGGAGCTCGACGGCTGCCTGGACATCGACATCTGGCCGACGCCCTTCACCAACACGTTCCCGATCCGGCGGCAGCCCCTGGCCGTCGGCGAGCGGCGCGAGTTCGTCATGGCGTGGGTGTCGGCGCCGGCACTGACCGTCCGGCCCATGCGGCAGGGCTACACACGGCTCGGCGACCGGCGCTATCTGTACGAGAACCTCGAGGGCAGCGGCTTTCGCGCCGAGCTGCCCGTCGACGAGGACGGTGTGGTGCTCGACTACCAGGGCGTGTTCCGGCGCGCGGCGTGAGCGCCATCGGCAGGAGAAAGTCATGAGCGAGCGAGAGCTGACGTACGGTGAGGCGGTCCGGGAGGCGATCGCCGAGGAGATGCGGCGCGATCCACGGGTGTTCCTCATCGGAGAAGATGTGGCCGAGGCCGGCCACCCCTTCAAGACGCTGCTGGGACTCGTCCAGGAGTTCGGGACGAAGCGGGTCATCGACACCCCGATTTCCGAGCCGGGTTATGCCGGCATCGGCGTAGGGGCGGCCATGACCGGCATGCGACCGATCGTCGACGTGATGTTCGGCGACTTCATCACGCTGGCCATGGACCAGATCGTGAACCAGGCCGCCAAGGTTCACTACATGTCGGGCGGCAAGCTGAAGGTGCCCATCGTCTTCCGCACCACGCTGGGAGCCACGCGGCGGTCCGCCGCCCAGCATTCCCAGTCGCTGCACGCCTGGGTCAGCCACATTCCCGGCCTCAAGGTGGCGCTGCCCTCGGGCCCCTATGAGGCCAAGGGGCTCATGAAGACCGCCATTCGCGACGACAGCCCGGTGGTGATCTTCGAGGACAAGATGATGTACCGGGTGAAAGGCCCGGTGCCGGCCGAGGACTACACGATTCCCTTCGGGGTGGCCGAGATCAAGCGCGCCGGGACGGACGTCACCATCGTGGCCACCAGCAGCATGGTGGCGGTCGCGCTGGACGCGGCCAAGCTGCTCGAGGAGACCGGCATCAGCGCCGAGGTGATCGATCCGCGGACCACCTACCCACTGGACAAGCAGACCCTGATCGATTCGGCCAAGAAGACCTCGCGGGCCATCGTGGTGGACGAGGGGTACGAGCGCTACGGCACCACCGCGGAGATCGCGTCCGTGATCGCCGAGGGGGCCTTCTATCACCTCGATGCGCCGGTCAAGCGCATCGGCGCCAGAGACGTGCCGGTGCCGTTCTCGCCCGTGCTCGAGGACCTCACGGTGCCGTCGGACAAGATGGTGTTCGAGGCGGCCCGGACCCTCTGCGGAAAGGCCTGAGCGGGAGGACGCTTCGCCGATGCCGACCAACGTCATCATGCCGGCCCTGGAGCTGGCCCAGGAGACCGGCAAGATCCTCAAGTGGCTCAAGGCGCCCGGCGACACGGTGAGCAAGGGCGAGCCTCTCGTCGAGATCGAGACGGACAAGGTCACCGTCGAGATCGAGGCGCCGGCCTCGGGCGTGCTGCGCGAGGTCAGCGCCCGGGCAGGAGACGTGGTGCCGGTGGGCCGGACGATCGCGCTGATCGCGGCGGCCGGTGAGGCGGGGTCCGGCCCGGCGGCGCCGGCGCCCGTCATCCCGGCAACCACCGCGGGCGGTGCCATCCCGTCGCCGTCTCCTGAGGTCAAGGCATCGCCGCTGGCCCGGAAGATCGCTCGAGAGCACGGGGTCGATCTCGCCCGAGTGAAGACCACCAGCGGACGGATCGAGAAGGCGGACGTCCTGGCTTACCTCGACAGCCGCAAGACGGCCGGCGTCGCCGACGGCGTGGCCGCGCGCCTCACCGCGGCGTCCCCCAAGGCGCGGCGCCTGGCCGCCGAGCGCGGTCTGGACATCACGGCCCTGCACGGTTCGGGCCCCGGTGGCGCCGTCCTGGCCGCCGACGTCCCTGTCGCGAAAGCGACCGCCGCCCCGCAGCCGGCGGCGGCCGGCGCCAGCACCGTCTGGCGCATCATGGCCGAGCGCATGACCGCGAGCTGGACGACCGCCCCCCACTTCTATCTGGTTCGCGAGGTGAACGTGAGCCGCCTGGTCTCCTGGCGCCAGCGGTTGAGCAAGCCGCCCGGCACCCGGGTCACCTACACGGACCTGCTGGTGAGGCTGGTCGCCGCCGCGCTGTCGCAGCATCCGCGGGCGAACGCCTCGTGGAAAGACGGCGCCATCGTCCAGAACGCCGAGATCAACATCGGGTTGGCGGTGGCCGTCGAGGACGGGCTCGTGGTCCCGGTCCTCCATCGCGCCGACACGCTGGGCGTGGCCGAGATCGCCGCCCGTCGCGAGGATCTGGTGACGCGAGCCCAGGCGGGCAAGCTCCGTCCAGCCGACATCCAGGGCGGGGGGTTCACCATCAGCAACCTCGGCATGTTCGGCGTCGACGCCTTCAGCGCCATCGTCAACTCGCCCCAGGCCGCCATCCTCGCCGTCGGCCGCATCGCCGACCGCGTCGTCGCCCTCAACGGCCAGCCGGCCGTCCAGCCCACGATGGTCCTGACGCTGTCCTGCGACCATCGCGCGCTCGACGGCGCGCGGGGCGCCCAGTTCCTGGAAGCGCTGGCCGATCTGATCGAGGAGCCGGCGCTCCTGGTGTGAGCGCGGAAGAGGCGTCTCGCGGCGTCGAATCTCAGTCAGCCGGAGGGAGAGTGACCCTCGGGTCAGACCCCGCCCGGTGCGGACGCCGAAGGCGCCTTCACCGGCGGCGCGCTCCACGCTCGCGGCCGGCACCTCGCCCCGCCAGTCCTCGGGCTTGAAGCTCCCGACGTACTCGCGGGTACGGCGGCCCACCGCGTCGCGATACTCGCGCAGCGCGGCGAGATCGATCTGCCGCGTCAGTTCCGTCACCTCGGCGCTCGTCACGCCGGCGCCGATGTCGCGGCGGGCGACGCCCAAGCGCTTGAGCCACCCGTCGTCCAGGACCTGCGCGCCCGGCCAGCACCCGGTTGGCGACGACGTCCTCGGCGCGGGCGATGTGCCACAGCAACCACGCCAGGGAGTTGAGGTCCTCGCGCGGGCGGAGGCGCATCTGCTCGTCGCTCAGGCCGCCGAACGTGCGCTCGGCCGCCGATATCTTGTTGCCGCCCACCGCAGCCGAGTGCACGGCCGCGTGCTGCTCCAGAAACAGGTCTCGCGCGTCCATGTCGTCCTCCCGAGCGGTCCTAGAGCACCGAGCGCACCAGGCCCCCATCCACCAGGATGGTAGTCCCGGTGATGTAGCTGGACTTCGCCGAGGCCAGGAAGGCCACCAGGTGCGCCAGCTCCCGGGGCTCGCCGATGCGGCCCACCGCCGTCTCCCGGGCGCGCTGGGCCAGCGCGTCCTCGAGCGAGATGCCGGATTCCTTGGCCCGGGCCGCCGTGTTGGCGAGCATCCGCTCGCTCCGGATGACGCCCGGGCACACGTTGTTCACCAGGACGCCGTCGCGTCCGACTTCATCGGCCAGGCTCTTGGCGAACGCCACCACGCCCATCCGGGTGACGCCGGAGAGCGCGAGGTTGGGGATGGGCTGGAACACGGTGCTGGCCAGGATGTTGATGATGCGACCGGCGCCTTGCCGTTTGAGATGGGGCAGCGCCTCCCGGGACATCCGGGCGAAGAACAGCAACGAACGCTGCACCGCGGTCGCCCACTGCTCTTCCGTGGCGGTCTGGGCGCGGGCCAGCGGGGGACCGCCGGAGTTGTTGACCAGGATGTCCAGACGCCCGAACCGGGCGACGGCGGCCGCGATCAGGTCGCGAATGGTCTCGGGCCGATCCAGATCACCGGCGAAGGCCAGCGTCTCGCGCCCGGTCGCGTCGCGGATTTCCTGCGCGGCCTTGTCCAGGTCCGGCTTCGACCGGCTGCACATCGCCACCCGGGCGCCCTCCTGGGCCAGCACCTCCGCACAGGCGCGGCCCAGGCCTTTGCTGGCGCCACCGACGATCGCCACCTTGTCCGTCAGCTCGAGGTCCATGCGCGGTGTTATGCCGGGGGGCGTCGGACTTGTCAACGCATGCGAAAGAGGGTCACGCGATGCCATCGCATCGTGCTATGCTGCGGCCCACGATGAGGCTTCGACACGCTGTCTGCCCCACCTGTGGGGCCGACGTCACTGTCACGTACTGGCCCTATAGTGTGCCCCTCTACACGGTGCACCTCGTCCGTGGCTCTCAGCGTGAATGCGGTAGCTCGCTGCGTCCGGTCGAGGGGCATTCCGAGAACGACGCCCGCCGGACCAAGTAGGCTTCATCCTCCTTCGTGCAGCACTGGGAGGAATTCCCTTCCCCCAGAACCAGGAGGCATCCCATGCAAGTACAGGCGCCATGGCTCAAACCAGCAGTCTGGGGCGCGATCGTCGGCTCGGTGGGAACAATGATCATCGGGTTTTCATGGATGGGATGGGTCCTCGGCGGCACTGCCGAGCGAATGGCGGCGGAGCGCTCCAACTCGGCTGTGATCGTCGCCCTCACCCCCGCCTGCGTCGCGCGCTTCATGCAACAGCCCAACGCGGCCCTGAAGCTCGCCGAGTTCCAGAAGATCGACTCGTGGAGGCAGGCGCAGTTCGTCGAAGAGGGCGGTTGGGCCACGCCGCGCGGAGGCACGACCCCGAACTCCGGAGTGGCGAATGCCTGCGCCGAGGAGCTCGGAAAGGCCAAGATCCAGCCGGTTCTCTACGTGCCGGGCGTCGCGACCGGTGCGATCTGCCGCGACACCAGGCGGGCATAGAAGCCACCCGCCGACAAGAGCTCGTCGTGACGGCCCGTCTCCGCGATGCGCCCCTCGTGCAGGACGGCGATCAGGTCGGCGTCGCGGACGGTCGACAGACGGTGCGCGATCACCAGGGTCGTCCGCCCCCGGGCCAGCGTATCGAGCGCCCGGTGCACCACCGCCTCGTTCACCGCGTCGAGGTGCGAGGTGGCCTCGTCGAGGATCAGCACCGGCGCGTCCTTGAGGAAGGCGCGGGCGATGGCCACGCGCTGGCGCTGGCCGCCCGAGAGCTGCAGGCCGCGCTCGCCCACCACCGTGTCGAGGCCCTGGGGCAGCGACTCGAGCAGATCCCCGAGTGACGCGCGCTCCAGCGCCTGGGCGAGCTCGCTCTCGGTCGCCCCGGGGCGCGCCAGCAGCACATTCGCGCGCAGCGTGTCGTTGAAGAGGTAGGTGTCCTGGGCCACCAGGGCGATCTGCCGCCGGAGGTCGTCGAGGCGCCAGGCGCGCAGATCGTGGCCGGCCAGCCGGATTTCGCCCGCGTCGGGATCCCAGAACCGCAGGCAGAGATGGGCGATCGTGGTCTTGCCAGCGCCCGACGAGCCGACCAGCGCCACCGTGGCTCCGGTGGGGACCACCAGCGACACACCGGCCAGCGCCGGGCGCCGGCGGCCGGGGTAGGTGAAGGTCACCTCACGCAGGACCAGCATCGCCTCGATCGCGCGGGGACCGCCGATACCGGGACCGTCGCGGACGGGCACCGGCTCCGAGTGGATGGCGTGCACGCGGCGGGTGGCGCCCAGGGTGTCGGCGAGCTGGCGGCCGACCTGGGCCACCTCCCACAACGGGATGAACGCCGAGAGCGCGAGCAGCGTGAGGAGCGGCAGCATGGGCGTGTCGAGCCGGCCCGCCGCGACGAGCGCGGCGCCGGCCGCGATCACGGCGAGCCCGCCCCAGCCCGTCACTGCCTCGTGCACGGCGTGCTCACGCGACAGGTCGGCCAGGAACGGCATCCGCGCGTTGAGATACGCGCGGGCCCGCGCGGCCAGCTCTTCGCCCCGGGCGGCTTCGCGCTGGAAGGCCACGATCTCGGCGATGCCCTGGATCGAGTCCACGGCGTGGGCGCTGAGGTCGCCTGAGACTTCGCGGGCGTACGAGCCGAGCCGGTCGATGTGCGCCCGGCGGAGCACCGGGCTCAGCCCGGCGTAGATCAGGAAGGGCAGGAGCGCCAGCGCCAGCGGCCATCCGAAGGCGGCCAGCGTCGCCAGCACGGCGAGCGGCACGATGACGGCGACCAGGACCGGCGTGACCGTGTGGGCGAAGAAGTACTCGATCAGCTCGACGTCGTGGGTGGCCACCGCCACCAGGTCCCCGCTCCGGCGCCGCGTGAGATAGGCGGGCGCCAGCGCGTCGAGCTTGCGGAAGAGGGCCAGGCGCATGTCGTTCAGCAGGCGGTAGGCCATGTCGTGGGCCAGCCACGACTCCAGCCAGTGCAGCAGCCCGGCCAGGGGCGCCGTCACCGCGAGCGTGACCACCAGCCCGCCGTACTGGCCGCCGTGGCTCACCGCGCGCACGATCAGCGCGCTGAGCACGCCGACGGCGATGATGGCGGCGACCCGGGCGACGCCGAGCGAGAAGGTCACGCCCAGACGGCCCCGGTAGCCCCGGATCATCCGCGAGAGGATGGGCAGGGCTCTCCGCCAGCCGAGGTCCACCCCGCGCACGACGTCGTCCTCGGCGGTCGCGGGGCCGGCGCCGTCGCGTTCGGCGCCCTCCGTCGCGGCCGGGCCGCCGGCGCGGGCCACCACGCGATCGGTGGGGTCGGCCGAGAGCTGCGGGCCCATGAGGCGCCGGTACGGGCCCTCGCGCTCCAAGAGCTCGGAATGGGACCCCGTCTGCATCACGCGGCCGCGGTCGAGCACTACGATACGATCGGCGCCGATCACGCTGGAGAGCCGGTGGGCGAAGATGAGCGTGGTGCGCCCCTCCATCAGCCGGTCCAGCGCCTTCTGGATGAGCGCTTCGCTCTCGGCGTCGACGGACGAGAGCGCCTCGTCCAGCACGAGGATGGGTGCGTCGCGGAGCAGGGCCCGGGCGATGGCGATGCGCTGACGCTGGCCGCCGGAGAGCCGCACGCCGCGCTCGCCGACGACGGTGCGGTAGCCCTCGGGCAGCCGGACGATGAACTCGTGGGCGTTGGCCGCCCGCGCCGCGGCCTCGAGCTGGGCCGGCGTGGCGTCGGGCCGGCCCATCCGCAAATTGTCCTCGACCGTGCCGTGGAAGAGATAGGTGTCCTGGCTGACCACGGCGATGCGGCGGCGCAGCTCGGCGAGCGGCACCTCGCGAAGGTCGCGGCCGCCGATCCGGACCGCTCCGCCGTCGGGATCGTAGAAGCGCAGGAGGAGACGCACGACGGTGGACTTGCCGCTGCCGCTGGGACCGACGAACGCCACGCGCTCGGCGGCGCCGACGTGGAACGACACCCCGTCGTGGGCGATGCGGCGAGCGCCCGGATAGGAGAACGTCACACCCTCGAAGGTGACGGTGGGCGCTAGCGCCGCCGGCGTCTCCGGGGCGATGGGGTCGGTAACGGCGGGCCGGGCTTCCAGGATGTCGCGGATGCCCTGGGCGGCGGCGGCGCCGAGCATGCCGGCATGCAACAGCACGCGCAGCTCGCGGAGCGGCCGGAACACTTCGACGCCCAGCATGAGAATGATTAGCAGGGCGGGCAGGTCCATGGCCCCTGTGCTCACGCGCCAGGCTCCGAGCGTGAGGGCGGCGGCCGCGCCGATGGCCATGCCGGCGTCGGTGATGCCCCGAGCCAGCGTGTTGGCGCCCAGCAGCCACATGGTGCTCTGGAACAGGGCGTGGCTCTTCTGCTCGAGCAGCCGCGCGCGCTCGCCGCTCTGGCCGAAGGCCTTCAGCGTGGCCAGGCCCTGGAGCGCATCGAGCAGCTCGGCGCCGAAGGCGGCGTAGGCCCGGTTGCGCGCATAGCTGGCGGCCCGGTCCCGCCGATGCCAGAGCGCGGGGGCGACGAGCGTCACCAGCGCGGCGCCCACCAGCGTAACCGCCACCGGCAGGTCGATGAAGGCGACGAAGGCGAAGATGAGGAGCGGCGTGGCCACGGCGACGATGAGCTGGGGCAGGAACTGGCCGAAGTAGATCTCGAGCTGCTGGACGCCTTCCACCATGGCCGTGGCCACCGGGCCGGTCCGCTCGTGGGTGAGGTAGGCGGGGCCCAGCCGCGCCAGGTGGTCGTAGAGCCGGCGCCGGAGCCGGCCCTGCACGCGGAAGGCCGTGTGGTGGGCGATCATCGTGCGCGCGTATTCCACGACCGACCGCGCGGCGATGACGACGGCGGTCACGGCGATCGGCAGCGCCAGGGCGGCCAGGCTGGCGCCGGCGAAGACGCGCGCCAGCAGCCAGCCGAGCAGCGCGAGCCGCGCGATCCCGAGGCCGACGCCGACGAGACCCAGCGCCGCTGAGGCCGCCACGCGGGCCCGCAGGCCGGAGGTGAAGCCGAGGAGGGTGCGATCGAGGTACACGTCGGCGCCGCTAGAATAGCAGCGAGCGGAACATCCGGAATACCCGGAAGGCGGGCACGTCCACGCCCGGCAAGCGGGCGGGCCGGAAGCGCGCCGTGCCGCGGTCGAAGCTCACGACCCCGGGCGCCGTGGGATCGTTGGGATCGTACACCAGGAACTCCAGCGTGTCGGCGTCGGCAATCCGGTAGTCATAGGCCAGCACCGAGTGGTTCAGGCGCAGTCTCGGAAAGTCGGAGATCAGCAGCTGCAGGGGGCGGCCGGCTCTGAGCTCCTGCACGATGCTGACGGCCACCCGGAACTGCGCCGACCGGCGCGCGGGGTAGACGATGCGCCAGGTGGTCGGATGTACCAGCGTCCACAGGCGCCGGCCCAGCCCGGCCTTGACTGCCGGCTCCTCATGGCGGGACAGCTCGTACAGCGAGGCGAACCCCGGGATCACGACGCGGGCCGCCGGGCGTAGTGGCTCGCGCCAGACGCGATGAGCGACGACCCGCTGCACCAGGGCGGTATAGGCACCCGGCTCCCGGCGGGGTGCGGCGGGCTCGAAGCGCGCGAATTTCAGGAACTGCGTGACGGCGCGGGCCAGCACGAAGCACCAGCTCGCGTAGAGATCGGGCTTGCCCCGGTCGTGGATGCGGCTGTCGTTCCGGAAGGCGAAGGTGTCGACCTTGAACCGGAGCGTCGGACGCGGCGCCGTCTCGCCCGCCGGGCCCGGCAGCGGTTCCGTGGAGAGCGGCCCGACGAGGAGATCGAGCGCCACGGGCGGGGACTCTACCACGGTCGGTGGCCAGCAGCCGGCGGGCGGTCTATGATGCGCGAAAAGGTGAAAGGAAGGTCCCCATGGCCCTGGTCGGCGCCGAGGTCAAGCGCAAGGAAGATCCCCGGCTGATCACCGGCACCTCCGCGTATGTCGCGGACATCGGCGTGCCCGGTCTGCATTACGTGGCGTTCGTTCGCAGCCCTTACGCCCATGCCCGCATCCGGAGCATCGACACCTCGGCGGCGGCCCGGCTGCCGGGGGTGCGGCTGGTGCTCACCGGTCGCGATCTGCGCGGCCACTGCGCCGCCCTGCCGCTCGGCGGTAGCAGCAGCGAGGGCGGGGGCAGCGCCAATCCCGACAACGTGGGGCGCAAGCACTTTCCCCTCTCGACCGAGGTGGTGCGCCACGTGGGCGAGGCTGTGGCGGCCGTCGTCGCCGTCTCGGAAGCGATCGCCGTCGACGCGGCGGCGGCGGTGGAAGTCGACTGGCATCCGCTGCCCGCCGTGGCCAATCCCTTCGACGCGATGGCGCCCGGCGCCCCACAGCTGTTCGACGACGCCCCCGGCAACGTCGAGCACAGCAAGGAGGTGCGGGCCGGCGATCCCGAAGCCGCCTTCGCGCGCGCCCACCGCGTGATCAAGCAGCGGATGGTCAGCCAGCGCCTGGCCGGGATCACGCTGGAGCCGCGCGCGGCCCTGGCCGCGCCCGATCCCCTGACCGGCGGCATCGTGGTGTGGGAGACCAACCAGGCGCCGCACAGCCTCCGCAACGACCTCGCGACCGCCCTGGGACTCAGCCAGAACATGGTGCGGGTGATCGCGCCCGAGGTCGGGGGCGGCTTCGGGGTGAAGTTCGGGCTCTACCCCGAGACGGCCACCCTGGCCGCCATCGCGCACCGACATCGCATTGCCGTGCGCTGGACGGAGACGCGGCACGAGCACATGAGCGCCACGACCCACGGCCGGGCCCAGGTCACCGACCTGGAGGCCGCGGTGGAGCCCGACGGCACCATCACCGCGCTTCGTATGCGGGTGACGGCCGACGTGGGCGCCTATCCGATCTTCACCTTCATCCCCGAGCTCACGCTGTTCATGGGCATCGGCGTCTACCAGATCAAGCACATCGACCTCAAGGCGACCTGCGTCTTCACCAACAGCACCTCGGTGGCCGCCTACCGGGGCGCCGGCCGACCCGAGGCGGCCTACTACCTCGAGCGCTTCGTGGACATCATTGCCGTCGACCTCAACCTGGCCCCCGAGGCGGTGCGCCGGAAGAACTTCATTCCGCCGTCGGCGTTTCCCTATGCCGCGCCTACCGGCCAGAACTACGACAGCGGCGAGTACGACCGGGCCCTGACCAAGGCGCTGGAGCTGGCTCGCGTCAAGGTCCTGCGCGACGAGCAGAAGCAGCGCCTGGAGCGCGGCGACGGCACGCTGCTGGGCATCGGCATGGCCTGCTACGTGGAGATGTGCGGCTTCGGGCCGTTCGAGAGCGCGGTGGTGCGGGTGGAGCCGGGGGGGGACGTCACCGCCTACACGGGCACGTCGGCCCACGGGCAGGGTCACGAGACCACGTTCGCCCAGATCATCGCCGACCATCTCGGCGTGGACTTCAACCGGATCGTGGTGCGCCACGGCGACACGCTCAACACGCCCATGGGCAACGGCACGGGGGGCAGCCGCAGCCTGGCCGTCGGCGGCTCGGCCATCCTGCGCGCCGCCACCGCCGTGCAGGGCAAGGCCCGCCGCCTCGCGGCCATCATGCTGGAGGCGGCCCCGGAGGACATCATCCTGGAAACCGGGCGTTACCAGGTGCGCGGCGCGCCGGGCCGGGCGCTCACGCTGGCCGAGATCGCCGCCAAGGCCTACGGCGGGGACCTGCCGCCCGACACCGAGTCGGGGCTGGAGGCGACCGACTTCTTCCGGCCGCCCCAGCTCGTCTATCCCTTCGGCGCCCACGTAGCGGTCGTGGAGGTCGAGCGCGAGACGGGCGACGTGAGCGTGCGTGATTTCATCTCGGTGGACGACTGCGGCGTCCGGGTGAGCCCGGTGCTGGTGCGCGGTCAGGTGCACGGGGGGCTGGCTCAGGGCATCGCCCAGGCCTTGCTGGAGGAAGTCGTCTACGGCCAGGACGGCCAGCTCCTCACCGGCACGCTGATGGACTACGCGGTCCCCCGCGCCGACAATCTGCCCTCGTTCGTCACCGCCGAGACCGTGACGCCCACGCCCCACAACCCCATGGGCGCCAAGGGCATCGGCGAGGCCGCGACCATCGGCTCGACGCCCGCCGTCGTCAACGCCGTGGTCGACGCGCTGCGGCCGCTGGGCGTGAAGCACCTGGACATGCCGCTACGATCGGAACGGGTGTGGGGGGCGATGCAGGCCGGCGGCGCGCGCTGACGCCCGGCTCAGTCGGGCAGGGCGGCCAGGATGTCGTCGACGTGGTACCCTCGGCTGGCCATGACCGAGCCCGCGCCGTGTTGTTGCCTGGCCAGCGACGCCACCAGACGGGCCTTCCTAATGTCGCTGTTGGGCGCCGTCGCGGCGGCGTGCGCCGGTCCCACCGCCACCGGGTCGGCGCAGCGCGAGCGCGACCTCATGGCGCAGGCGGCGTCGGTCGTGACCGGCTCTCCGACCGTCGATCTGCACGCGCACCCCGGCGGCTTCACGCGCGCCCGTACGGGTCAGCTCTCCACGACGGCCCTCGACGACATGCGGCGCGGCGGTGTCGACGCCGCGTTCTTCAGCGTGGTGACGGACGGGCCCGTCATCCGCCGGGAGCCGGGCGGCATCCGCACGTACCGGGAGCCGCGCCCGGGTGAGCTCTATCGCTCGGCGCTCGGCCAGGCCGAGCGGGTGCGAGTGCGCGCGCACGAAGGACGGCTCACGCTGCTGCTCGAGCCCGGCGACCTGGCCACGGCGCGTCGCGCCGGGTTGCCCGGCGCGCTGCTCGCCCTGGAAGGCGGCGACGCGCTGGAGGGCCGGGTGGCCCGCGTGCGCGAGTTCCACGCGCTCGGCGTGCGGTCCATCCAGCTCATGCACTACCGCATCAACGAGCTGGGCGACATCCAGACGGCGCCGGCGCAGCACGGGGGCCTCACCCCGCGTGGCCACGACGTGCTGGCCGAGATGAACCGGCTCGGCCTCGTGGTGGACGGCGCCCACGCCGCGCCGCAGACGCTGCGCGACATCCTCGCCGCCTCGCGCGCGCCGATCATCGTTTCCCACACGGGGCCGGCGGCCCTGCGGCCCTACGCCCGGCATCTCGCCGACGACCTCCTGCAGGCCGTTGCCGCCCGCGACGGCGTCATCGGCATCTGGCCGCTGTCGCGTGGCGGGCTGGGCTCGCTCGACCAGATGCTGGCGGACATCGAGCACGTGCGCCGCCTCGTGGGTCTCGACCACGTCGGGATCGGCACGGACATGGCCGGCCTGTCGAGGTTCACCGTGATCCCGACCTACCGGGACTTCGCGCCGCTGCCGGCCGCGCTGCTGGCCCGCGGGTACGGCGAGAGCGAGCTGACCAGGCTCCTCGGAGGAAACGTCATGCGCGTGTTCGAGGCGGCGACCGCCGGGAAGATGACATGAGCGACGCCAGGACGCGGCAGCTGGCCGTGGGGCTCAGGCACGTGCGCACGGTCACGGTCACGGACGACATGACGCCCGCGCACCTGCGAGGCGAGCCGATTCGCGTGCTGTCCACTCCGGACATGATCCGGCTCATCGAGCAGACGGCCATCGAGGCGGTGCAGCCCTACCTGGCGGCCGGCCAGGCGACCGTGGGCACCCGGGTCGACGTCGCACACCTCGCGGCGACGCCGGTCGGGATGACCGTCACCATCACCATCGAGCTCACCGAGATCGACCGGCGGCGGCTGGCCTTCCGCGTGCAGGTCCGTGACGAGCTCGACGAGGCGGGCCGCGGCACCCACGAGCGGTTCATCGTCGACGGCGCCCAGCGGTTGCCGCGGCTTCAAGATAAGGTGAATCGCTGGAAGGCCACGGGAGGCAAGCCGACATGACCGACACGCCGATCCGCGTGGGATTCGTGGGCGCCGGAGCCAACTGCCGGCGTCACCATCTCCCGAAGCTCCAGGCCCAGCCCGGCGTGGAGGTGATCGCCGTGGCCAATCGCACCCGGGAATCGGGCGAGCGGGTGGCCAAGGAGTTCGGCATCGCGCGCGTGCACGACGACTGGCGGGCGGTCGTGGAGGCCCGGGACGTCGACGCCGTCTGCATCGGCACCTGGCCGTACATCCACTGCGAGGTCACGCTGGCGGCGCTGGCCGCCGGCAAGCACGTGCTGTGCGAAGCCCGGATGGCGATGAACGCGGCCGAGGGGCGGCGGATGCTGGAGGCCTCCCGGCGGGCGCCGCACCTGATCGCCCAGCTCGTTCCCGCCCCCCACACGCTGGAGCTGGATGGGACGCTCAAGCGGCTGCTGGCCGAGGGCTATGCGGGCGAGGTGCAAGCCATCGAGGTGCAGGCGACCCAGCAGGCGCGCTTCGCCGACCTGGGCGAGTCGCTGCACTGGCGGCAGGACATCCGGCGCAGCGGCCACAACATCCTCAACATGGGGATCTGGTACGAGGCGATGATGCGCTGGGTCGGTCCGGCCCGTCGCGTCATGGCCATGACCCGTATCGCCGTGCCGCGCCGCAAGGACGAGACCGGCGCCTGGCACGAGGTGAAGGTCCCCGACCACGTGGATATCCTGATCACCCTGACGACCGGCGCCGTCGGCCACCTGCGCTTCAGCGCCCTCACCGCTCTGGCGCCCCCGGCTGAAGCCTGGATCTTCGGCAGCGAGGGCACGTTGCGGATCGAGCCCGACGCCAGGCGGCTGTCGGGCGGCCGGGGCGGGGACAAGGCGCTGGGCGAGATCGCCATCCCGGCCGCCCAGCGAATCGGCTGGCGCGTCGAGGAGGAGTTCGTCAACGCCATCCGGGGCCGGGAGAAGGTCACCCACACGACCTTCGAGGACGGCGTCCGCTACATGGAGTTCACCGACGCGGTGGCCCGCAGCGCGGCCAGCGGCCAGGCCGTCGAGGTCGCCGAGCTCTGAGGCGATACGCCGCGGGCGCGGCCCTCAGGTCTGCTTGTAGAATCGGGCCGCGTTGTCCCAGAGCAACTTGCGCCTGGTGTCCGGCTTCAGGCTGGACCAGCGCAGGATGTTGTCCACGGAGTTGGGGAACTGGCATTCCGAATGCGGGAAATCGGAGCCGTACATGAGGATGTCGTCTCCCAGGACGCTGGTCACGTAGTTGAACATGTCCTCACCCTCGTGCCGCTCGATGCTGCAGAAGAATCGCCCACTCGTGATGTACTCGCTGGGGGCGTGCTTGAGCGGCGCGATGCCGCCGACGTAGACGGCCTGCTCGTCCATGCGCTTGGCCCAGAAGGGAAGCCAGCCGAACCCGCATTCGAGGATGCCCATGCGCAGGCGCGGATAGCGGTCCATGATGCCTCCTCCGATGAAGGCCGCCATGAACCGCATGCCGCCCCAGGGATGGGAGGCCAGACGCCCGAGGAAGATGTTGTCCCAGAGATCCTGGTAGCCGGGGAAGTAGGGGGCGTCCCAGGTCAAGCTGTGGTGCACCACGGCCAGGTCGTGTTCCTCCGCGGCCTGCCAGATGGGCTCCAGGTCCGGGTGGTCCACGGGAATGTCCTTGCCGAGCAGGGGCATGACCGCGGCCGCCCACTTCGAGGTGCCCCACCGGCGGATCTCGCGCACGCCCTCGTCGACGGCGCGGGTGGAGGCCACGATCGCGGTCTTGAGCCGCTCCGGAAACTGACCGCAGAACTCGGCAGCATGGCGGTGGTAGGCCCGAATCAGCCCGAGCTCGAGCTCGACGTCGGGCAAGCCGACGGCACTGAGCCAGAGGGTGGGGACCAGGAAATGGACGTCGGTGCCCTCGTCGTCCATGTCCTTGATACGGTTTTCGGCCCGATCGTCCTGCACGCCCGGCCGGGGCTGCTGGGCGCCGCGCCAGGTGGTGCCGCGGCCGGTAAAGGTCTCGTGCGGGCCCGCCTGGCCCAGGACGCGCCGGAAGAACTTCGTGCCCACCCGGTACTGGTGGGTGTTCGGAGTCCCGCCGATCGGGCTGCCCGGCATTCGATAGGGCGCCAGCTCGGCCAGGCGCGGCCGGAAGCTCGTATCGACGTACCGCTCCAGGACTTCGGCGGCGGGGTTGACGTGCGTGTCGGCGTCGAACGCGCGAAAACCGTCTCGCATGGGCATCTCCTCCCGAGCCCGGGCGTCGTCCGCGCCCGGGGTCGCGACTATACGCCACTTTTCGCGGCCGGTGGGGGCTCGTGCCGGGGCCGGTGAAGTCCGCCGACCGGCTGCTTTCACCGGGCGCCGTCACCGCCCTGTTTCTCGAGCGCCAGCACCTGGCCCGGCCACGCGCGGCCCGGCTGACGGCCCGCCGCCTGGGCCGTTTCGTCGAGGACGTGGGCGGGCTCCAGCTCGATTCCATCAACGTCCTCGACCGGGCCCACTACCTGACCGTGTGGAGCCGGTTCGGCCCGTACGATCGCGCGTGGCTCGACGGCGTCGTGTATCGGCGTCGGCTGCTCTTCGAGTACTGGGCGCACGCGGCCTGCCTGGTGCCGACGACGATGTTGCCGTGGTGGCGCCGCGCCATGCTCGACTACCGCCTGCGACACACCGGCTGGTCCGATTACCTTCGCCGGAATCCGCGCGTGCTGGCCCGGGTGAAGGCGGAGGTGTCGGCCCAGGGCCCCATGGGTAGCGCCGACTTCGACGGGCGCCGCCCGTCCGGCGGAGGCGGGTGGTGGTCGTGGAAGCCGGTGCAGCACGCCCTGCACTATCTGTGGATGACGGGCGCGTTGACCGTCCACTCCCGCCGGCACTTCCACAAGCGCTACGACCTCCTGGAGCGCGCCCTTCCTGCCGTGCTGGGCTGCGCCCCGGTCTCGGCGCAGGACTTCGCGCGCTGGCATCTCGAGCGCTCGCTGCACGCGATGGGCGCGGCGACGGAGCGTGACCTGGCCGCCTATCTGACGTTCCCGCGGTTCGGCCCGAGCGGGCGCCGGGCCGTGCTGCGCGCCATGCTGGCCGGCGGCGAGGTCACGGAGGTCGTGGTCGAGGGCCGGCCCGGCCGCTGGTTCGCGTTGACGCGCGACCTGCCGGCGCTGGCCCGCACGCGGCCGGGCGGTCCGCTCGCGGCCGGGACGACGCTGCTCTCGCCCTTCGACTCACTGCTCTGGTCGCGCGAGCGCGTCCGGCGCCTCTTCGACTTCGACTACCGCATCGAGGTCTACACTCCGGGCGACCAGCGGGTGCACGGTTACTACACGCTACCGATCCTCCACCGGGGGCGGCTCATCGGGCGCGTCGACGCCAAGGCCCACCGCGCCGAGCGTCACCTGGAGGTTCGTCACGTGCACTTCGAGCCGTGGTTCCCCGCCGGCCTCGACCCGGACGAGGCGCTCGACGGGCTGGCCGAGGCCCTGCGATCGCTGGCCGGGTTCGTCGGTGGGGACGCCGTGGTGCTGCGCCGGGTGTCTCCCGCGCGCCTGCGGGCGGCGCTGGGGCGTGCGCTTTCGAGGCAATGACGCTACTATGACGCCCGCCATGTACGAGGACTTCCGCCGCTTCGACATCCCGACCAGCGATCCCGAGGTCACGATCCACGGCGTCGTGGGCGGTTCGGGGCCGGCCCTGCTCCTGCTCCACGGCAATCCGCTCACGCACATCCACTGGCGTCTGATCGCGCCCCGGCTGGCCCAGGAGTTCACCGTCGTGGCGACGGACTTGCGAGGCTACGGCGACAGCGGCAAGCCGCGCGGTCGGCCCGACCATGCCAATTACTCGTTCCGCCGCATGGGGCTGGATCAGGTCGAGGTGATGGAGGCTCTCGGCTTCGCGCGGTTCATGGTGGCCGGTCACGATCGGGGCGCCCGCACGGCGTGCCGCATGGCCCTCGACCATCCGGACAGGATCCTCAAGCTCGCCGCCGTCGACATCCTGCCCACCCACCACGTGTGGACGCACGTGACGCGCGAGTGGGCGCTCAACTCCTACCACTGGGCCTTCCTGGCCCAGCCCTACGACTTTCCCGAGCGGCTCCTGGCCGGGCACGAGGAGTACTACATCCGGCTCAAGCTCGGCTCCCACGGCATGGGCAAGGGCGGGATCGCCGAGGAGGCGCTCCGCGAGTACATCCGCTGCTGCACGGCCGAGAGCATCCACGGCGTGTGCGAAGACTACCGCGCCGCGGCCACCATCGACTTCGAGCTCGACACCAAGGACTTCGAGGCCGGGCACCGGATCACGTGCCCGGTGCTGGTGCTGGTCGGCGGCCAGAGCCACACCGCCCGGCTGTTCGGCTACGAGAAGGCCTGGGCGGCCTACGTGAGCGACCTCGTGCGCTGCGTGGCCTTGCCGTGCGGACACTACCCCGCCGAGCAGGCTCCCGAGGAGACGTACACGGAGCTTCGCGCGTTCTTCGAGGGCTGAGCATCAGTCGACGGGCGTCTCGGCCACGCGGCCGTGGGCCGTGCGGCGCCGCCACACGTCTCGCCTGCCTTCTCGGCGGCCGCTCCCTGAGCTCCCTCGCTTTCGAGCCACTCGATCACGCTCGCCAGGGCGGGACTGCGCCCGAGCACCTCGCGCCAGTGGCCGCTCTGCAGCTCCGTCTGCAGGAGCTTGATCCCGGTGCCCAGCTGGACCAGCAGCGTGCGGCCCACCAGAATGAGCGGCGTCACCACGCCCAGGCCGACGGCGGCCACGGCCAGGCCGGCCGCGCCGTCGCGCCAGCGGACGCGACGCTTGATGGCCCGATGCAGCGGGTGGGTCATCACGGCCAGCGCCAGGGCGAAGGCCAGGGCGGGCAGGAACGGTCGCACCAACAGGTAGCACAGATAGAAGGTGAGGATGGTGAGGCCGACGAGGATCAGGGCCAGCACGCGCTCGCGGGACACGCTCACGGCGTCTCTCGTGGCAATGCCGTGCTGGTGAGTATCCGGCTTGACTTGTCTACCCTGCGGCTCCATGCTGCCAGCCGCCGGAAAACCCGCGACACGGAGGAACGGCTACGTGAAGATCAAGGGGAAGTGACATGACCGGCGGCGAGGCGATCGTCAAGACGCTGGTCCGGGAGGGCGCCCGGGTGGTGTTCGGGCTGCCCGGGGTGCAGCTCTACGGCATCATCGCCGCCCTGCGCGACGAGCCCGAGCTCCGATTCATCACCTGCCGTCACGAAGGAGCCACGAGCTTCATGGCCGACGGCTACGCCCGGGCGGGCGGCGGCGTGGGCGTGGCGCTGGTGGTGCCGGGGCCCGGGCTGCTGAACGCGGCGTCCGGGCTGAACACCGCGTATTCGGCGTCGTCCCCGGTGCTCATGATCGCGGGCGAGATCCCCCGTCATCAGATCGGCAAGCACATCGGGGTGCTCCACGAGCTGGACAACCAGCTCGACGCCATGGCCGGCGTCAGCAAGTGGCGGGCGGGCATTCGTCAGGTCGCCGACGCCCCCCGCCTGGTGCACGAGGCCTTCGGCCAGCTCCGCACGGGCCGGCCGCGGCCGGTGATCGTCGACATGCCCTGGGACGTGATGGAAGACGAGGCCGAGGTGGAGCTGGTGGCTGCCGGCCACCCGCCCCGCCCGGCCGCGCCGGCCGCCGACGTGGCCCGCGCCGCCGAGCTGCTGCTGGCCGCCCGGCGCCCCGTGATCTACGCGGGCGGCGGCATCCATCTCTCGGGCGCCCACGAGGCGTTGGCCGCCGTGGCCGGTTATCTGGAAGCCGGCGTGGCCACCACCGCCGAGGGCAAAGGCGCCGTCAGCGACGCCAGCGATCTGTCGCTGGGGGCCGGGCTCTGGCCGAAGAGTCCGCTGCGCGCGTATCTCGACGCCGCCGATGTCGTGCTGGCCGTGGGCAGCCGCCTGGCCCTGGCCGCGCTGCAACCGGCGCAGCAGCTGATTCAGATCGACGTCGATGGCGCGGAGATCGGCCGCAACCACGCCAAGACGGTCGGGCTCGTCGGCGACGCCCGGGCCACGCTCGAGCAGCTCCTCGAGCGACTGCGCGCGGGAGGAGCGGCCCGCACCACGCGCAAGGCCGAGCGCGAAGCGCTCCGGGCCGAGACCGCCTCGCACATGACGCAGGAGCCCAACACGTCGATCTTGAAATCGCTGCGGGCCGGGACGCCCGAGGACGCCATCGTCGTCGCGGGCATGACACAGATCGGCTACTTCTCACGCCCGTTCTGGCCGGTCTACCGGCCGCGGACGTATTTGACGTCGTCGTACTCCGGCAACCTCGGCTTCGAGTACCCGACCGCGCTGGGGGCCAAGGTGGCCTGCCCCCGCCAGCCCGTGGTGGCCATCTGCGGCGACGGGGGCTTTCTCTACAACGGCCAGGAGATGGCGACGGCGGTCCAGCAGCAGATCAACGTGGTCGCCGTCGTGTTCAACGACAACGCCCTGGGCAACGTCGGCCGGGACCTCGACGAGCACTGGGGCGGAAAGTTCGCCTCCGACCTGCACAACCCCGATTTCGTCCGCCTGGCCGAGGCCTACGGCGTCGTGGGCCGCCGGGCCAAGGAGCCGACCGAGGTCGGCCGGCTGGTGGCCGACGCCGTGCAGATGGACCGCCCGGTGCTCATCGAGGTGCCCGTCGGCCGCATGGCCCGGCCCGTGTTCTTCGGACCGCTCAAGACGCTGCCGCGGTACCGGCGCTAG